>DASZZK010000334.1:0-3391 GCA_035544975.1 Casimicrobiaceae bacterium
GGTCCACGCCCGCTCGCAGCAGCAGGACGACAATGTCGGTGCGGCCCTGTCCCGCTGCGTAGATCATCGCGCTCTTCTGCAAGCGATCGACTGCGGCGACGTTTGCGCCCTTGGCCAAAAGCAATCGCACGATGTCCGTCTGACCCGCGTGCGCGGCCGCCATCAGTGGCGTCACGCCGTTTACCGCGGCGAGATTCACATCGGTACCCGCATTGACCATATCCATTGCAAGCGTCGGCTGGTCGTTTTTCAACGCGATGACCAATGCCGTTTCGCCGACGCGGTTGCGCGCGTTGACCGATGCACCGCCGGAAAGGGCCCGGGCGACGGCAACTTGATCTCCGGCGCGTGCGGCGGCCAGCATCATGGCGTTGACTGACAGGTCCTGGGCCAACGCGCTATGCGGCAGTGCAATAAATGCAAGGCACGCCAGGATGCCGAACCGGGGCGCCGCCTCGGCGCGGGCCGCCGTGGAACCCGCCGCACAACCCGTACACAGCCGCGCTGCCCTCGCGCCGCTGAAGTTGTTGGCCACAGATTGCATTTCCATATTGGTTCGACTATAACTCAATTCTGCGGCTAGCCGACTTGCGACCCTGCCGCACGACGTTTAGCGGAGCAGTGCGCGGCGGGCATCGCGCGATAACACGGCGCGACATAATAATTCTGCAGGAGGAGAGCATGGCGTCCAATTCCATCAGGCCTTTGCGCATCATCGCGAGCTTAGTGCTCGCGTGCGGCTTCACTGCCTCTGCAACGGCGCAGGAGGTGACCGGCAGTGCGACGACAACGGCGCGTCCGATGTCGGCCAATCTCGCCAGCGTCACTCAGGCGATGCTCGACAGCGCTGGCAGCGACAGCAAGAACTGGCTGCACGCGAACGGCAGCTACGAGCAGACGCGTTACTACACCGGCAACCAGATCAATGCCGGCAATGTCAGCAAGCTCAAGCCGGCGTTCGTGTTTCAGACCGCGGTGCTGGAGTCGATGGAGACCGCGCCCATCGTCGACAACGGCGTCATGTTCCTGACCACCTCGTTCAATCACGTTTACGCAATCGACGCCAAAACCGGCGAGGAGTACTGGCATTACAAGCAAAAGCTGGGGCCGATCGTCACCGTCTGCTGCGGCAACAACAACCGTGGCGTCGCGATCGCCGAAGGCACGTTGTACATGGGCACTATCGATGCGAAGCTGGTAGCGCTCGATGCCAAGACCGGCAAGCTGATGTGGGAAACGCAGATCGCCGACCCCGACAAGGGATACTCGGAAACGATGGCGCCCGCGTACGTCGACGGCAAGGTGCTGATCGGCACCAACGGCGGCGAATACGGCGTCCGCGGCTTCGTCAAGGCGTTCGACGCCAAGGACGGCAAGCTCCTGTGGACGTTCTTCACCATCCCCGAGAAGGGCCACGAAGGCGTCTGGAATCCCAAGGACGCAACGGGTCGCGACATGCACCGCAATATCGAAGCCGAAAAGGCCGCGTTCGCCAAGGACAGCTCGTTCTATGAGAAGCTCGGCGGCGGCGTGTGGATGACGCCGGCGATCGACAAGAAGACGCGCACGGTATTTTTCGTGGTCGGCAACCCGTCGCCCGATCTCTACGGCGGGATTCGCCCGGGCGACAACCTGTATACCAATTCGATGGTGGCGATCGATCTGGACAAAGGCACCTACAAGTGGCACTCCCAGTACATCGCGCACGACGTATGGGACCTCGACGCGGTGAGCCCGCCGATCCTCACGCAGGCGAAGGATGCGAGCGGCAAGATGGTCGATGTCGTGATTCACGGCGGCAAGACCGGCCACATCTACGTGCATGAGCGCAACACCGGTAAGGTGATTCGCTTCTCCGAGGCGATGATCCCGCAGGAAAACATGTGGGTGCTGCCGACCAAGGAAGGCGCGCGCATGTTGCCGGGCGCGAACGGCGGGGTCGAATGGTCGCCGATGGCCGTCAATTCGGCATTGCGCCTCGCCTACGCGGCGAATCTGCACCAGCCGATGACTTACCATGTCGAGGAAGTTCCGTACCCCGGCGGCAAGCTGTGGCTGGGCGGCGCGTTCAAGACCATCCCCAGCGAAGAACAGTGGGGTCGCCTGGTGGCGGTGAATCTCGACACCGGCAAGGTGGCGTGGGGCGTGAAGACGCCGCAGCCGCTGATCGGCGGCGTGCTCGCCACCGCGGGAGGGCTGGTCTTCAACGGCGAGGCGAACGGCTGGTTCAAGGCATACGACGCCAAGACCGGCAAGGAGCTCTGGAAATACAACTGCGGCGCCGGCGTCAATGCGCCCGCGGTCTCGTACATGGTCGGCGGCACCCAGTACATCGCGGTTGCGGCCGGCGGCAACAACCAGATCGACGCCAAGCGCGGCAACAGCGTATTCGTGTTTGCGCTGCCCTAGGCGCACCGCTAACCCGACGCGGCCACTTCGTTTTTCGCGGAGTGGCCGTTTTTATTTCGACCGGACATGGATGCCCAAACTCCCAGTCGTAATGCTCCTGGCCTTGGCGTTCGCGCTGCCGGCGCGAGCGCAGCTCGACGCCTCGCAGATCGCCGCCGCGCGCGTCAAAGCCCAGCCCTGCTTCGCCTGCCACGGCCCGGAGGGCAATTCGCAGAACCCCGACTACCCCGTCCTCGCCGGCCAGACCTGGCGGTACACCTATATCGAACTCAAGGATTTCAAAGAAGGCCGCCGCAGCGACGCGCAAATGTCGCCGATGGCAGCCAACCTCTCGCGCGAAGACATGATCGAGCTTGGCCAGTTTTTCGCGGCGCAAAAACCATTGCCGATCAAATTTCAGGCAGACGGCGCCAAGGTGGAGGCGGGCCGCAAGGTTTCCGACGCGGTGCTCTGTCCGATGTGCCACCTCGGCGGGTTTGTCGGTCAGAACGAGATACCCAAAGTCGCCGGGCAGTGGCCGCAATACGTGAAAAAGCAGCTCGCGGACTTCAAGGCGCGACGCCGGACCAACGATGCGGGCAACATGACCAGCGTCGCCGCAACCCTGTCCGACGCCGACATCGAAAATCTGTCGCATTACATCGGCAATCTGTAATAGCGCTCACATTGCCGCGATCTTTGGCGCGGAGTATTCTAGCTCTCGCCGTCGCCGCACGATCCGCCAGCGATCATTCCGCGGCGGCGTCCAACCGAAGGAGAATGCGCGTGTCCATCTCGCTGTCATTTACAGTCAACGGCAAGAAAGTCGACGCGGAGGTCGACCCGCGCACGCTGTTGGTCGAATTCATCCGCAATAATTTGCGCCTCACCGGAACGCACGTCGGCTGCGACACCGGACAGTGCGGTGCGTGCACGGTGCTGATCGACGGCGTCGCCGTCAAGTCATGCACCATTCTCGCGGTGCAGGCGAGCGGCTCGACCA
>DASZZK010000335.1:0-1710 GCA_035544975.1 Casimicrobiaceae bacterium
GATGGGATCGTGGATGTGCGATCCGATGTCGGCGAAGGCGATGATTTCCTCGCGCTTGGCCGCGATTTCCGCCGGGCCTAAGCCGAGGAGCGCGGCGGCGAGATCGATGTTGGCGAGTCCCGTGTACTCGGGATGAAAGCCGGAGCCGAGCTCGAGCAGCGCGCCGACACGCCCATGCACTTCGACGCGGCCACGCGTTGGCGTAATGACACCGGCGACAATTTTCAGCAGTGTCGACTTGCCCGCGCCATTTTCGCCGATGATCCCCAGCGACTCGCCCGCGGCAAGCTGAAACGAGACGTCGTCGAGCGCTTGAAAGGCGTGCGCCACGCCGCGTCCTCGCAGCAAGTCGAACACCAGCCGAACGCGTGCCGCGTTGTGATCGGTTTTGGCGTAGTCCTTGCCGACCGCGGACAGATTCAGCAGTGGCGCAGCCATCACACAAAATCCTCGAAATGCGGCGACAGGCGCAGGAAAACCCATCGCCCGGCGACAAAGAGAGCCAGCGCGACGATAACGGCCACCGCGTCGCCCCATTGCAGCGCCAGCTTGCCGTCCAGAAGCGCGTCGCGCAGCCGATCGACCAGGTAGCCAAACGGGTTCGCCGCGACCCACGGCTTCATTCCCTCGGGGACCAGCGTCAGCGGATAAAGTATGGGCGTCAAATACATCAGAATCATCAGCACCGGCATGAGGATGTGCTCGACGTCCTTGACGAAAACCTGCAGTGCCGCCAGGGCGAGCGTGAGGCCAGCAACGGCGACGGCGAGCAGCATCCAAAGAGGCAGCGCAAGCAAGAGGCCTTCGAAATGCACGGACTCGCCGAACAGTGCCAGCACGACCAGCACGCCAAGATAGCCGACAAGCTGCAGCGTGAGCGTCGCGGCGACCGAAGCGTAGACGACAAGCTCGTGCGGGAACGCGACCTTGCGGATCAACCCAGCGTGACCGGCGATGCTGACGGTCCCACGCTGCAGCGCCTCCTGCGCGGCGAGCCAGGGCCACAGCGCGACGGCAACAAAGATCAGGAAGCTCTTGCCGTTCATTGCCCCGGTGCGAAATATGGTCGTGAAGACGAAGTGGTACACGGCAAGCAACGCAAGCGGATGCAGTAATGCCCACGTAAGACCGCTGATGCTTCCGAGATAGCGCGAAAAAAGCTCGCGTCGAAAGAAATTGGCGAACAGCGCCCGTTGCCGCGCGAAGCTCACGGCCGTGGAAGCTTCACGACGCGGCGGCGAAGGACGTGGGATCGAGGACATGAGCTGAAGGATAGCAGCGTGACGCATCCTACTGGAGTCAATTCCAAAGGATACGTTGCCACTCCAGCGGCGCGAACAGCCGAGATACTAGCTTGCCTTTTTAGCTAAAACAGCATATAATAAGTTCATGGACGTTGTCAAAGCCACGGAATTGAAGAACCGGCTGGGTGCAGTGCTGGAGCGTGCCGCGCTCGGGCGAGTCGCCATCGAGCGGCACGGACGAGTCATTGCGTATCTGGTTCCGGTTTCTGCTGGATGGAAGCGTGCCTCTCCGAACCGAAAGGCGCGACCGCAACCCGGTTGGAGTCGGCTCGACGAACAGCGCGTATTGGAGCTTTGCGCAAAAGGCGATTTTCGTCCGTCTCGGTGGTTGCGCGCAGGCGACCCGCGCCAACTCGCCGGGGTGGCCGTCATGCTTGCATCGCAGGACGGTTTCGATCGGCCGCGC
>DASZZK010000336.1:0-2295 GCA_035544975.1 Casimicrobiaceae bacterium
CGCGCCGGCGTTCGCCGCGAACGCGTCTGCCCCCTTGCGCGTGAATACCTGGATGACGCCGCCGATCGCATCCGCACCGTAAAGGCTCGACGAGGGCCCTCGCAATATCTCGATGCGCTCGATTTGCTCCAGCGGGATCGCCTCGAGGGCCGCCGCGCCGGTGGTCGACGAACCGATGCGCAGACCGTCGACGAGCACCAGCGTCTGGGCGGTGTTCGCGCCGCGGAGAAACACGCCGCTGGTCGATCCCGGCCCGCCATTGGCAATGATCTCGACACCGGGCTGACGCTGCAGCAGGGCAGCGAGTCCCCCCGCGCCTGCACGTGCGATTTCCTCCGCGCCGATGACCGTGACATCGGCCAGCAAGTCCGTCAGCGCTTGCTCGCCTCGCACCGCAGTAACGATCACCGGCGGGATGCTCGTTTGCGCGACCGAAAGTGCGGAATGAACAGTGCAAAAAAAAGCGATGGACGCGCAGGCCATCGCACCACGGTAGGACACTGAAAAGTGGATCATCGAGATGCTCCGCGTGCGCCGCGCTTCCCCGCACGGCAGGTGGATCGAAAACAACGCGGAGAGAAATGCGTTCGGGCGGAAAGAGTCGGACAGCTTCCGTCCGGACACCGCCTCCCGCGATGCGCCAAGATTCGGAAATGCACTGAGCCGCTTTTCCGTTCGCAGGCCGGTCTCCGGACTCGTCAGTTCAGGGGCTTGGTTAAAGTTCCGGCCCCGGGCCGCTTGCCTTCCCATTCGCTGGAGCGCGAACAGTGGCGTGTGGAGCGACCCGCACTGACTTACCGTTGCGGGGGCAGTGCCGGGATGGCTGGGGATTGATCCCCGGGCGCACCGGCTTCCCGTTTCACCCGGCGCGCGAAGGAAACGCGCGCCGGACACCTGCGACCCTGATTATAGCCACACTGGCGTCGGGGGCGCTCCAGCGCGCTGACCTGCTATAATTTCCGCCCTTTCGCACCTTGACCGACAGCCATCGTCCTGCCGTGAGTCGCAAGCTGTATATCCGTACGTTTGGCTGCCAGATGAACGAGTACGACTCGGCGAAGATGGCCGACGTGCTGCACGCCGCTTCCGGATTGGAAGTCACCGATCGGCCCGAAGACGCCGACGTGATTCTCTTCAATACCTGCTCGGTCCGCGAAAAAGCCCAGGAGCGCGTTTTCCACGATCTTGGGCGCGTCCGCCACCTCAAGAACCTGAATCCCGCGCTGGTGATCGGCGTTGGCGGCTGTGTCGCAAGCCAGGAAGGCGCGGCGATCGTGAAACGCGCGCCTTACGTCGACATCGTCTTCGGTCCTCAGACGCTGCACCGCCTTCCGGATTTGATCGCACGCCGCCAAGCCACCGGCCGGCCGCAGGTAGACATCAGCTTTCCTGAAATCGAAAAGTTCGATCACCTGCCTCCGCCGCGGGTCGAGGGGCCGTCAGCGTTCGTTTCGATCATGGAAGGTTGCAGCAAGTACTGCACGTTCTGCGTGGTCCCCTACACCCGGGGCGAAGAGGTCTCGAGACCGTTCGACGACGTGCTCACCGAAGTCGCCGACCTCGCCGACCAGGGTGTCAAGGAAATCACGCTGCTCGGCCAGAACGTCAATGCCTATCGCGGAGCGATGAGCGCGCGGGGCGAAAGTAGCGAAAAGGCCGATCTGGCCACCCTGCTCGAATACCTGTCCGAGATCGACGGACTGGAGCGCATTCGCTACATGACCTCGCATCCGCGCGAAATGTCATCGCGATTGATCGAGTGTTATGCCGTCTTGCCCAAGCTCGTGTCGCAGCTCCATCTGCCGGTGCAGTCGGGGTCGGACAGGATTCTGGCGGCAATGAAGCGGGGCTATACCGCGCTCGAGTACAAATCGACCGTGCGCCGGCTGCGGGCGGCGCGGCCGGAGTTGTCGCTGTCCTCGGATTTCATCATTGGTTTTCCGGCTGAAACGGATGCAGATTTCGAGCAGACCATGAAGCTGATCGAGGATGTCGGCTTCGACGGCAGCTACAGCTTTGTCTACAGCCCGCGTCCCGGGACGCCGGCAGCGGACTTCGCCGACCAAGTTCCGCCTGCGGTCGCACAAGCGCGGCTGGCCCGGCTGCAGGCGCGGATCGAGGAGCAATTTGCCGCCAACAGCCAGCGCATGGTCGGAACGACCGAATGCATGCTGGTGACCGGAAAGGCGAGCAAAGACGCGCGGGAGCTCGCCGCGCGCACCGAGAACAACCGGGTCGTCAATTTCGCTGGCAGCAGCGATCTTGTGGGCCGTTACATGGATGTGCGCATTACCT
>DASZZK010000337.1:0-9643 GCA_035544975.1 Casimicrobiaceae bacterium
CGTGTTGCACAACACCAGCCTGTCCATGCGCTGCGGCGCATGCACGCCCAGCCACATCCCCGCCATGCCACACATCGACAGGCCACAGAAGTCTGTGCGATCGATTTTGATCTCGTCGAGCAGCGCCAGGACATCGCGCGCCAATCGCTCGATGGTGTATGGGCCCGGGGTAACCGTGGACAGCCCGTGGCCGCGGCTGTCGTAGCGCAACACGCGAAATCGTGTCGCAAGTGCGGCGACCTGCGGCTCCCACATGTCGAGATTCGTTCCGAGCGAATTCGACAGCACCAGAAACGGTGCGCCGATTGGGCCGTCGAGCCGGTATCGAATGCGTGCGCCCTCGATCGCGGCGAATAAATCCGAGTGCGACTGTTGCGCCAAAGCTGCCGACGGCTCGTGGGTCGTGCCCACTAGAAATCGAAAAATGCCGTCTCGGTCGGTCCCTGAGACACGACGTTCCACTCGAGGATCGATTTACCGGAGGCCGCGGCGACGAGCGTCGCGCGGCGGTCGACGGGCACCCGTTGCAATACCGAATCGGTTTCGTTGAGTGCTTCACCGGGAAAGTACATGCGGGTAATGAGGTGTCTTAGCATGCCGCGCATGAACACGGTCACGACCAGATGCGGTGCCTGCTGCTTGCCGTCAGGACCGGCGACCGGGCCCGGCTTGATGGTGGTGAATTGAAACGCTCCGCTGCCGTCGGTGAGGATGCGTCCGAAGCCACGAAAAGCGTTCGCCGCGATGGTTTTCTGGCCGTGCTCGGCGTGCGCGTATTTGCCTTGCGCATCGGCCTGCCAGATTTCAAGGACGCCGTCGTTGATCGGCTTTCCTTCACCGTCGGACATCCGGCCCCGGACCGTGACGCGTTCTCCGGGCACTCCGGCCGGCGCGATGGCGTCGATCACCAGCGGCAAGAATCCGATCTTGAGATACGGGCCGACCGTCTGTGAAGGCGTGGTGAGCAAGCTCATGGCGTCAGCTCCGGCTGGTTTCCATCGGCGTGTCTTCGCGCCCACGGAGCACTATGTCGAACCGATAGGCGAGCGCGATATCCGGCAGGGTTCGCTCCCAGTCGAATTGCGAGATCAGGCGCTCGCGCGCCTTCTCGTTCGGGATGCTGTTGTACATCGGGTCATACGGCAGCAGTGGATCGCCTGGGAAATACATCTGCGTCACCAGCCGTTGCACCAGGCCGAGGCCAAAGAGCGAAAAATGCAGGTGCGCGGGCCGCCAGGCGTTGTAGTGATTGCGCCACGGGTACGCCGCGGGCTTGATGGTGATGAAGCGGTATGAGCCGTCCGCGCCGGTCAGGACGCGGCCGACGCCGGTGAAGTTGGGATCGAGCGGCGCGTCGTGGTCGTCGATGTCGTGACGGTAGCGGCCGGCCGAGTTGGCTTGCCAGAGCTCGATCAGCGCATTCGCGACCGGCTTGCTGTTTTCGTCCAGCACGCGGCCGGAAACGACGATCCGCTCGCCGATCGGCGCGCCCTCATGTTGCAGGGTGAGATCGTGGTCGTTGGGGCCGAGATCGGCGGGGCCGAACAGCGGCCCGGTCACTTCGGAAATCGTGTGCGACAGATGGACAAGCGGCTTCGACGGAGCGCGCTTGATGGTCGAGCGATAACCGGGATAAAGAAGCGCCGGCTGGGTATCGAAATAAGGCCGCCGGTAACCGAGAACCTTGCTCATCGACTGCTCCTCCTTTTGGCGACCCGCATTGTCCGGCCGCCGCGGTCCTGACAAATCCGGACCGTCGATCAATTCATCCGCCCACCGAATGAAATCGGTCCCGCACGATCAAAACATCAGACGCGCTCGATGATCATCGCGATGCCCTGCCCGACACCGATGCACATGGTACACAGCGCGTAGCGCCCGCCCGTGCGGCGCAGCTGATAAAGCGCGGTGGTCACCAATCTTGCGCCGCTCGCTCCCAGAGGATGGCCGAGCGCGATAGCGCCGCCGTTGGGATTGACGTGTTGAGCATCGTCGGCGATGCCGTGGTCGCGCAGAACGGCCAGCGCCTGCGACGCGAACGCCTCGTTGAGCTCGATCACGTCGATGTCACTCAACTTAAGGCCAGCTTTGGCGAGCACTTTGCGCATCGCCGGCGCCGGCCCGAAGCCCATGATGCGCGGCGCGACGCCCGCGACGGCCGCTGCGACCACGCGCGCCCTCGGCTCCAATCCGAATCTCTTCGCCGCCACGGCCGATGCGACGAGCACCGCGCAGGCACCGTCGTTGACGCCCGAGGCATTGCCTGCCGTGACGGTTCCGTCGGGTTTGACCACACCTTTGAGCTTGGACAACGACTCCAGCGTAGTGTCGGCGCGCGGATGCTCGTCGCTGTCGACGACGACGGCATTGCCCTTTTTCTGCGGGATCGTGACCGGAACGATCTCCTCCGCCAGACGTCCGTCTTTCATCGCCGCCGCCGCGCGCTGCTGACTGCGCAGCGCAAACGCGTCCTGGTCGGCGCGCGAGACCTTGAAATCGGCGGCGACGTTCTCTGCCGTCTCCGGCATCGAGTCGACGCCATACTTCGCCTTCATCAGCGGATTGATGAAGCGCCAGCCGATGGTGGTGTCGTAGACCTGCGCCGAGCGCGAAAACGCGGACTCCGCCTTGCCCATCACGAACGGCGCACGCGACATGCTCTCGACGCCGCCGGCGATCATCAGCGAAGTCTCTCCGCTCTTGATGGCGCGCGCGGCGACGGCGATGGCGTCCATGCTCGAGCCGCACAGCCGATTCACGGTCGACCCCGGCACCTCGATCGGCAGTCCTGCCAGCAGCAGCGACATGCGCGCTACGTTGCGGTTATCCTCGCCGGCCTGGTTGGCGCAGCCGTAGACGACGTCGTCGATTGCTGCCCAGTCGACCTTGGTGTTGCGCTCGATCAGCGCACGGATCGGCACCGCGCCCAGGTCGTCGGCGCGCACTCCCGCAAGCGCGCCGGCATAGCGTCCGATGGGCGTGCGTACCGCATCACAGATAAAAGCGTCCTGCATGGAGTGTCCTAGGTAGAGGACAGCACGCTGTCCCGGTACATATCGGAGCCTCGCCGAAGCGGCACACCGGTGATGCGGGCGAGCTCGTCGAATGCCAGTCCGTCGACGGTTTCGACCACCACCAGGCCCTCCGGCGTGACGTCGATCACCGCGAGGTCGGTATAGATGCGATTGACGCACTTCACTCCCGTCAACGGATACGTGCAGTGGGCCACGATCTTGCTCTCGCCGCCTTTGGTCTGATGATCCATCATCACGAAAACGCGCTTGGCGCCGATGGCCAGATCCATCGCGCCGCCGACCGCGGGAATCGCGTTCGCGGCTCCCGTGTGCCAGTTGGCGAGGTCACCGGAAACGGAGACCTGGAACGCGCCGAGGACGCAAAAATCGAGATGCCCGCCGCGCATCATCGCGAACGAGTCGGCGTGATGGAAATACGCGCCGCCGGTGAGCAGGGTGACCGGTTGCTTGCCGGCGTTGATCAGGTCGGGATCCTCGGAGCCGGCGGCGGGCGCCGGGCCCATTCCGAGCAAGCCGTTTTCGCTGTGCAGGAAAATCTCACGCTCTCGCGGCAGGTGATTGGCGACCATGGTCGGCAGGCCGATGCCCAGATTGACGTAGGCGCCTTCGGGAATGTCGCGCGCGACGCGGGCAGCCATCTGATCTCGGGTGTAGCGTTTCATGTGTGGATCCTTACGCCGCGGCCTGCGGCGTCGAGAGCTCGTCGGCGACGTCGATCTCGACCACGCGTTGAACGAAGATACCCGGCGTGACGATCACCTCCGGATCGAGCTCGCCCAGCGCAACGACCTTGCGCACCTGCGCGATGGCGCATTTTGCGGCGGAGGCCATGATCGGGCCGAAATTGCGTGCGGTCTTGCGGTAGACCAGATTGCCCCAGCGGTCGCCCTTCTCGGCCTTGATCAGCGCGAAGTCCGCCGTAATCGGATATTCGAGTACGTAGCCGCGGCCATTGATGACGCGGGTTTCCTTGCCCTCGGCGAGCGGCGTTCCGTAGGCAGTGGGGGTGAAGAATGCGCCGATGCCGGCGCCGGCGGCGCGTATGCGCTCGGCGAGATTGCCTTGCGGCACCAGCTCGAGCTCGATTTCGCCCGCATGATAGAGCGCATCGAAGACATACGAATCGGTCTGCCGCGGAAACGAACAGATGATCTTGCGCACGCGCTTGGCCTTCAGGAGCGCCGCGAGACCGATCTCGCCATTACCGGCATTGTTGTTCACGATGGTCAGATCGCGCGCCCCATGCTCGATGAGCGCGTCGATCAGTTCCGATGGCATTCCTGCGGTGCCGAAGCCGCCAATCATGACCGTCGCGCCGTCGGCAATGTCTGCGACGGCGGCGCTAGGTGACGCAACGGTCTTGTCGATCATGTCTCCTCCGGCAGGGACTCAAGGCGGCTCTAAGGTAAAGACTTAGGCTCCACTTTTTGTGCGATTATCGGATAATCGTGCGATGAACGAACAAAGTTTACATCCCGCGCGATGCGGCCGTCAACGGGCGGTTACCGAAATATTGTGCGTTTATCGAACTCTGGAATAAGATTGTCGCCTCGCCCACCGCGGAAACGCCTCATGCCATCTTCGACCACGCCAGCGTCAAAAAAGCCCGCCACTCCGGGAAAGCGCGCCACGCGCGCGTCGCCCGCCAGGAAGGCCGCGGACATTGTCGCGCCGAAACCAAGATTCGTCACGCCCGCCTCGGAAATCGACGGCCTGACCGGCGATCCGAACTTCATGACCTCGCTCGCCCGCGGGCTGGCGGTCATCCGAGCCTTCACGCAGCAGCGCCGACACCTGACCATCGCGCAATTGAGCCAACGCACGGGCATACCGCGCGCGGCGGTGCGGCGCTGCCTCTACACGCTGGCAAAGCTCGGCTATGTGGTGGCCGACGAAGCGCGCGGCTACTCGCTGCGCCCTGGAATCCTGGCGCTCGGCCATGCCTATCTGTCATCGACTCCGCTGGCAACGATGGTGCAACCGCTGCTCGATCACATCAGCGACGCACTGCACGAGTCGAGCTCGATGGCGGTCCTGGAAGGCGATGAAATTCTCTACATCGCGCGCTCGACGACAACGACGCGGTTGATGTCGATCGACCTCGGCATCGGCAGCCGCCTGCCTGCGTATTGTTCCTCGATAGGACGCGTACTGCTCGCCTCGCTTTCGGCCGCGGAGCTCGATGGGTATCTTTCGAGGGTAAAGCTCACGCGACTGACGAACCGCACGATCGTGTCGGCGTCCGAGCTCAAGCGCGCGCTCGACGAGGTTCGTAGCGACGGGTTTTCTGTCGTAGATCAGGAACTGGAAATCGGCTTGCGCTCGATCGCGGTGCCGGTAACCGACCCGTCCGGCAAGGTCGTTGCCTCCATCAACGTCGGCACTCAGTCGGCGCGGGTGTCGGTATCCGAGATGGAAACAAAATTCCTCCCGGCCCTGCTGTTCGCCGCGCGCGAGCTCGGCACCCTTCTCCCGCGTTAGGAGTCCCGGAGCTCCATCTCGAGCAGAGCGTAACTCAGCGATTTGCCATGAGCGTCCAGCGAGAGCGACGTGGTCACGCCGCCGCCGAGCGAACGCTCGCAGACGAATTGCAGCGCCCATAACGTGGGCAGCTCGTATCGCCTGATCTCGCCCAGAACGATCCCTTCGAGATGCGCCGCCACGGCCCCGATAGTGACCTGAGCGGCCAGCAGGGAATAGTCTTCCGCGCGATACGCGATCAGCGACAGGATCGAGGTGTCGCCTTTGTCGCCCGCGCGACAATGCGCCAGCTCATGCAGCTTTGGCATTGCCGCCCCACTCCTTGATTGTCACTTCGGTCGGAACTCTTTCGCGGGCGATCAGCGTCGACACGATGCCGACCTGCTCGTACACGTGCTTGCGCGTGCCGCCGCCGCCGGCGGGGCCGTTGGTGTAGAGCGCTTCGACTTCCTCGCCGACGATCATTGCGCGTTCCGCCGTCGGCGCCCGCGCGGCCACGCGCAGACGCACTTCGTAGGGATGCGCGGCACCGTCGAAGGTTTTGCCGTGCATCGACGTGCTGCCGATGAGATCGATGCGCAGCTGCGAAAACTCGCTTTTCAGGCGTTCGCGGACGATCTCCCCGGCAAGCTGCGCGCGAGCGACGGCATTGACGCCGGCGTAGCCTATCTCGCCTTCGCCGACGTAGCCCGCAAGGTAGCCGACGCTGACTTTCAGCTGCGGGGGCCGCGCCCTGCCGGTTGCGCCGCGGATCCGCACGCGGTCGGGAGCCATCTGTTGCAGGGTCACGCTGGAAAAGTCGGCGATGACGTCCGGCGTGACATAGCCGAAAGGGTCCGTGACCTCGTAGAGCAATTGTTCCTTGGCGTTGGCAACGCCGATGCTGCCGCCGGTGCCTTCGACTTTTCCCATGGTCGCGTCGCCTGAGGCATCGACATCGGCGTATGGGAACCCAAGTTGTGCCATGCCGGGCACTTCCTTGGGACCGGGTTCGGCAAAGTATCCGCCACAGAGCTGGCCGGCACATTCGAGCAGATGGCCCACCGCCGTTCCCTGCGCCAGGCGAGCATAGTCATCGAGCGCCCAGCCGAAATGATGCGCCATCGGCGCGAGGAACAATGAAGGATCGGCGACGCGGCCGGTGATGATGAGGTCCGCGCCGGATTCGAGCGCCGGCATCAGCGCCTCGGCGCCGAGATAGGCGTTGGCCGAGACCAGCTCGCCGCAGGCGTCGATCGAGGTCCCGGATTCGAGCGTCGGCATCCCGGGCTCGATGGCGGCGAGCACGTCGTCGCCCGTCACGACGGCAATCCGGATCGAAATCCTGTAGCGCCGGGCAATCGCGATGATCGCATCGGCAGCGGCGAGCGGGTTAGCGGCGCCGAAGTTGCTGATCAGGCGCACGCCATGCGACTTCAGCAATGGCAGCAGAAGCTCCATCCGACGCTCGAGCAGCGGATCGTAGCCGAGCGCAGCGTTCTTTCGTTTTCGGAGCTGCGCCGACGCAATCGTGCGCTCGCCAAGGCACTCCAGCGCGAGGAAATCGATGCCGCCGCGCTGCGCAAGAATGCAGGCGGGTTCGAGCCGGTCACCCGAAAACCCGGCGCCGCTTCCGATCCGGAACGGCTTGCGCATACGCTTATTGCACCTTTAGTCGCCCTGCAAACCGTGGACTTCCGGAAAGAAGAGATCCTTCCACGACGCAGGCTTGGACTTGATCGAGCCGATCTTGTTCATGAATTCCGCCGTCTTGTAGACCTTTTGCGGCGTCAGGGTGAACGCATAGTCGGGAGCGTTGATCATCGCAAAAATGTCGTCGACGCTGTTCTTCGTGTCCTTGGCCTGCTCCAGGTAAACCTTGGCCGCCGCCCGCTTGTCCCTGTTGATGGTGTCGATCGCCTCCTTGAGCGCAGCGAGGAACGCCCGGTACGTTCCGGGGTTGGCGTCGCGATACTTGGTCGACGTCGCGATCACGACGGCGGTCGCCGGACCGCCGAGAATTTCGTAAGAGGTCGTCAAGGTCCTCATGCCGGGAATTTTCATTTCCTGTTCGTGAAAGGGCGACGTGGTGAAGTGAGCGTCGACGCCACCGCTGTTGTTGGTGATCGCGAGCAGCCCGTCGGGGTGCGACAGGCCGACGGTCCACGGGTCCAGGCGTGCGTAATTGGCATCGCCGAATTCCTTCGCCGCCGCCATCTGCAGCATGATGGCCTGGGTCGACACCTTGACCGAGGGGACCACGATCCTGTCCTTTTCGCTGAAGTCCTTGATCGATTTGACCGCGGGGTTTCGCACGTTGAGATAGAGCGGATAGGTCGTCATGGCGGACACGCCTTTGACGCCGACGTTGTCCCGGGTCTTCTCCCACAGCGTGATCAGCGACGGCGCCCCGACGGCGATGAACTGGATCGCGCCGCTGACGACGCCATCGTTCATTACGCTGGGTCCGGCGACCTTCACCCAGGTGGCGCTGACCTCGCCCAATCCTGTCGCCCTGGCGTGCTTCTCCAGCAGCTGGTCGCGCTCCATTACCATCAACGGCAGGAAGGCAACGCCGTATTGCTGGGCGACGGTCACTTCGCTTTGCTCCCCCCGCGCCGGAGCGACGATCGAGGCGAGCAGCAAACCGTACAAAACATTCCTGGCTGAAAACATGATCTGCCTCCGTGCGTGATAGCTGTTGCGCGAATACCTATCGCGGCGATCTCCGGGCCGTCCAGCTCGAAACCGGCCGAGTGGACGAAGGCGTCTTACGGAGCCGCCTCCACCGGAATCGCTCGCACCGACAGCACGCCCTGAATCGCCGAGATCGCGTCGACCACCGACGATTGTATCGGGCTGTCGACGTCGACCAGCGTGTACGCCATTTCGCCTCGGGACTTGTTCACCATGTTGTGGATGTTGAGCCCGGCGTGCGCCATGGCCGTGGAAATCTGTCCCACCATGTTGGGCACATTCGCGTTGGCGATGGCCACGCGATGCGGCGACTCCCGCGGCATGTCGACGTTGGGAAAGTTGACCGCGTTGGCGATGGTGCCGTTTTCCAGAAATTCTCGCACCTGGTCGACGACCATGACCGCGCAGTTCTGCTCCGCTTCCTCGGTCGACGCGCCGAGATGCGGCAATGCTGCGACACCGGGCTGGTGCAACAGCTTCGCGCTTGGAAAATCGCAGAGGTAGTATTTGAGACGGCGCGCGCGCAGCGTCGCGATCACCGCGTCCTCGTCGACGATGCCATCGCGGGCGAAGTTGAGCAGCGCCGCGCCGCTCTTCATGACCGCCAGGCGCTTTTCGTCGATCAGGTGCCGCGTGACTTCGAGCAAAGGCACGTGCAGCGTGACGAAATCCGACTGTTTGAGCAGCTCCTCGATGTTGTTGGCCTTGCGCACGCTCGATGGCAGCCGCCATGCCGCATCGACGGTGATCTCCGGATCGAAGCCTATGACCTTCATCCCGAGCTTGATCGCCGTGTCGGCCACGAGGCTGCCGATCGCTCCCAGGCCGATGATGCCCAGCGTGCGGTTGGGCAGCTCCACGCCGGCGAATTGCTTTTTCGCGTCTTCGACGCTCTTTTCCAGGTTCGGGGCGGAAGCTTCCAGCTTCGCCACGTAGTCGAGCGCGGGAATCAGGTTGCGCGCCGCCATCAGCAACGCCGCCAGCACCAGCTCCTTGACTGCATTGGCGTTGGCGCCGGGCGCATTGAACACCGGAACGCCCCGCTTGGACATCTCGCTGACGGGAATGTTGTTGGTGCCTGCCCCGGCGCGGCCGATCGCCTTGACGCTGGCTGGAATCTCCATCGTGCGCATGTCGAACGAGCGCACGAGTATGGCGTCGGGGCGCTCCACCGTCTTGCCGCACGCATAGCGCGCGCCGGGAAGACGGTGCAGGCCCTGGCTGGATATCTGGTTGAGGGTAAGAACGTGGTATCGGGTGTCAGCCATGCCGTTTTTCAAAATCCTTCATGTAGGTGACCAACGCATGTACACCTTCGACGGGCATGGCGTTGTAGATGGAGGCTCTGATGCCGCCGACCGCACGGTGACCCTTGAGCTGGACCATGCCGCTTTCCCTGGCGCCCTTGAGGAACGCTTCGTCCAGCGACTCGTCCTTGAGCCGGAAAGGAA
>DASZZK010000338.1:0-2842 GCA_035544975.1 Casimicrobiaceae bacterium
CGCCCGCGGCGACGCTGGCCGCGGCGCCGGCGCTGGAGCCGCCCGCGGTCTTGGACAAATCCCACGGGTTGCGCGTGTTGCCCGTCAGGGGCGAATCCCCCACCGCCTTGCAGCCGAACTCGCTGGTCGTCGTCTTGCCGATGATGATTGCGCCGGCGTCGCGCAAACGCTCGACGGCAACCGCATCGTGCGGCGCGACGTTGTCCGCCATGCTGCGCGATCCAAAAGTCAACGGCGCGCCGCCGACTGCAATCAGATCCTTGACCGAGATCGGCACGCCGGCCAGCGGACCTTGAGGTTTGCGCTGGCACAGTTGCGTTTCCATAAGCTTCGCGTCGCGTAACGCGCGGTCGGCAAGTACGGTAACGAACGAGTGCAGTCGCGGCTCGGTTGCGTGGAGCCTCGCCAGACTTGATTCGACGGCTTCGACCGGCGACAATCTGCGCGAGACGATCGCTCGCGCCAGCTTGCGGGCGGTGCCAAAGGGCTCGGTCATTCGCCGAATATACGCGGTCGGATGCCGCGCGCGATAATGAACGCCGGGTCGCGAACCGGCGTAAAAAACGGGCGCACGCGGCGCCCGTCGTAAAACGTGTCGTTGCGCCTCAGACCCGGCGGCGATATTCACCCGTGCGGGTATCGATTTCGATCTTGTCGCCGGTGGCAACAAACAATGGAACCTGCACGGCCAGGCTGCCCAGCTTTGCCGGCTTGAGTACCTTGCCGGAGGTATCGCCCCGGATGGCAGGCTCGGTATAGGTGATCTCGCGCACCACACTGTTCGGAAGCTCGACCGAGATCGGCTTGCCGTCGTACAGCGTCAATTCGCAGTGCAGCCCGTCCTCGAGATAGTTCACCGCATCGCCGATGTTTTCTTTCTCGACCTCGATCTGGTTGTACTCGCTGTCCATGAACACATACAGCGGGTCCTGGAAATAGGAGTAGGTCACTTCCTTGCGCTCGAGCTGAACGACGTCGAATTTCTCGTCGGCGCGATAAACGGTCTCCGTCCCGGAGTTGGACAGCAGATTCTTGAGCTTCATTTTCACGACCGACGCGTTGCGGCCGGATTTGTTGAACTCGGCCTTTTGCACGACCATCGGATCGCTGCCGATCATGATGACGTTGCCGGCTCGGACTTCCTGTGCGGTTTTCATGGGTATACCGTAAGGCACCTGTTTGATTTCAGGAAACCGTAAATTATACCCGATCCGAGACAAACTTGACCAGCGCGCTCGCAAGATCGGCCTGGACCGCGAGGACTTGCGCCCAGGTACGCGCGTATTCATCCAATGCGGACCGCGCACCAAGGAGCGCGGGCCAGAGCGCGCCGACGCTCGGCTCGCCTTCGCCGGCATCGTTCCATGCTTTGGAAAACGAACCGAGCACCGCCGCGGGTCCCGGCGCAAGACCATCGCCATAGCGCGCCAGGAACGCGTCCTGCTTCAACGCGTGGGCGTTCCCGGACTGCGCATACGCGTTCCAGACAAATGGCCGCGCGGCCCATTGCGCACGGACGAACGAGTCTTCGCCGCGCACGAAATTGATGTCGGACGCCCAGAGCAGACGATCGTAGTCGTCCTGCGCCAGAAAAGGAATGCCCGCCACGACCAGCCTGCCGCGGGTGAGTGACTGTCCCGGGTGCGGCACCTCACCCTCGGTCCAGCGGTCGAGCGCTCCGGTGGCGACGCCTTCGGGCACGACGCACACCACCGCGTCGTCTCCATCCGCCCACGCGTCGAGCAGTGCCGGCAGCGGCGCGTCGGGGTAACAAAAAAGCGAGACGACGATCGCTCCCGGGGCGGGCTGGGCCACGCCGAGCACGCGCCAGAATTCTGCCCGTGCGGCCGGGTCGGATTGAAATGCATCGCGCTGCGCGAACAGGTCTCGTTCGCGCAGCAGGCCGCCGGTCGCCGGCGTGAATCCCGGGAAAAAGAAATGACGCGCGAGAGACAAGCTCGGGTGAGGCGACGGCAGTCCATGGTGGGTCTCGACCCAGGATTCCGCCGACAGGTATTCGAGAACGATCCATGCCGGCGGTCGGGCGTGCCGCACCATCGCGTCTTCATAGCGCTTGGGAAGCCCGCAACCGAATGCCTCAACGACGACGTCGGCGACGACGTCCGCGACGTAATCGCGCACAGCCGCATCGCGCCCGCCCGTCCAGCATCGTAATTGAACGCCTTGAATCACGTTTTCGTCTCGCTTCGGATCGATGCCGGGCGCGATGCCGGAAGTGATACGTGACAGCGCGCGCAGATCGTCGACCATTAGCCTCACCGCGAGACCGTGCTCCGACTCGAGCTGGCGGGCGAGACGCCATGCGACGCCGATGTCGCCGTAGTTGTCGACGACCGAGCAAAAAATGTCCCAGCGTGTTGGACTCAAGATTGGATTACCGTCGCGGTCGCGCTGTCGAGCATGGTACCCCTTCGTAATACAATGGTCGTGAAGCGCCGCCGACTTTGGCGTGCCGTCCTGCGAGGTGTGAAATGCCTGTCATCGAGGGCGCTGCGGTCCGGTTGCGCAACGACGTGGTGATCGACCTGGTCTCGGATGTGGTTTGTCCGTGGTGCTATATCGGCAAACGCAAGCTCGAGACAGCGCTGGCCGAGCTTGGCCGCCGTGATTCCGCGGCGGAGCCTTCGGTGCGCTGGCACCCGTTCCAGCTCAATCCCGACCTGCCGCCGCAGGGTATTCCCAGGAGCGCCTATCTGCACGCCAAATTCGGCGGGGAGACGCGAGCCGCCGAAATCTACGCGCGCGTCAAGGCAGTCGGCGCCGAAGTCGGCATCGCGTTCGACTTCGATCGCATCGCGATTCAACCCAACACCTTGGCCGC
>DASZZK010000339.1:0-6984 GCA_035544975.1 Casimicrobiaceae bacterium
CGGTCCCACGAGCGCGATGGTGCCGGCGAAATCGACCTTGGCGGTGCCCGTCAGCACGTCGGTCGCGCTGATGTATCGGAATGTTTTTTCCGGGCCCCGAAACGGTATCAGCGCGGTGCCGTCTTCGGCGACCGGAACGGCCAGACCGCCGACGTCGAAGGCCTCCAGCAAATCATCGGGGCCGAACCGTGGCGCTACCGCCTTGGCTTCCAGCACCACGCGGGTAATGGCGAGTGAGAGCGCCGGGTAGTACGCGCCGCGGTAGAGCTTGACCATGGGCACGCGTCGGACGACGTTGTCGGCATCGAACACCGGGTCGAAGTGGCCGCTTCCGGCGGCCGCCTGCTCCAGCGGCGCCAAATTCGCGGCGTAGCCGACCTCGGCAAGGATCTTGATCCGGCCACGGCCCAAATCCTCGGACCGGAACAGCGGTGGCGGCAGTGCGCCTTTTTCCTGCGGTAGCTGCGTGAAACCGAACCCGAGCACCACCGGCTTGCCGCGCAGCGCTTCGGCGAACTGTGCGTCGAAATCCAGCTTCGGGCGCCGCCTGGCGAGTGCTTCGGCGTAGCGCCTGTCGTCTTTCAGATCGCCTTGCGCGAGGCTGTCGAGGACATCGATTCCCGACGAGCGATCGGCTTCGGCGAAGAGTACGTCGAAGCCGACTGCGCGCGCCTGGTAGCGATCGAACAATTGCCGGGTCAGACGCGCGAGCTTGTCGCGCGGCCACGGCCAGCGGCCTTCCTTGGCAAGGCTCGCTTCGTCGATGTCGACAATGACGACCTGCGGGTCACCCTGCTTCGGAAGCGTGAACTTCAGGCGCGTGTCGTACGCAATCGCCTCCAGCTTGCGGAGGAAGCTGCTCTTGCCGAATTCGGTCAGGGGATGAAGAAGGAAAACGCCGATGATGATCAGCGCGACCAGCCATCGCGGCGCCCTGACCAGTTGTGCGGCGAACCCGCGCGGCGCGAAATGCACGACGCGGGCGCGATGCGCCTAGAGCCGGCGCGCGCGTCGGTAAAGGGGACGCATGCCCAGCACCGCGAGCGCCAGTGCGAGCAGCGCCAGACCGATTGGCCCGATGGCGGGTATCTCGGCGGTCGGACCCGCGGCAATCGTGACCAAACGCTCCGGCGAAGCCGCGGACGGGAACAGCGCGTCGCCGGAGTATTCGGCATGCAACGCGAGCGTCCCGGTCGCAGCAGCCGCGATCCTGAACTGCGTCGATCCGTTCGCATCCAGCGTCGCCGAACCGATCAGATCGGCGCCCGCGTACAGCTGCACCGTGCCGGTCGGCATCGGCGCGGGCTCGCTTGGCGTCACCCCCACGCCGATGAACAGCGGCGCATCAATGGTTGCGCGCAACGGCGCCGCCAAGGAGACGTTGGGCGGCGCAAGGAGTATCCCCTTGATGACGAATTCGTCGATCGGGCGCGCACTCGCGCCATCGTGCGCCGCATCGCCGCCGTAGCTCGCCTTGAGCACGTAGTTGTCGATGGATAGGTCCCTCAAGGTAAAGCTTGCCTGGCCGCTCGCATCCAGCGGCGCGGAAAGCAGCGCGCGAATGCGGCTCGCGGGCGTCCCCGACGGCGCGATGTCGAACGGTGGCGGACAGAACGCGTTTTCCTCTCGCGCGCAAAGAAGCACCATGCCTTGCGGTGGGAACGGCCCACCGGCGGCGCGCACGATGACGAGCACCGCCTGACCAAAATAGGCAGGATTGGGGCTCGACGAAATGGACAGCGTCGATGCGGACCGAACCACGGTCAGCGTTTGCGTCTGGGTGGCACTTGGCTGACACGCGTTGCTGGCGGTGATGGTCAAGGTCGACGTCCCCGCTGCCGTCGGCACCCCGCTGATGTTCCCCGTCGCGGGGTTGAACGTGAGTCCTGCGGGCAGGCCGCTGACGGAGAGCGTCAGGGGTGGATCGCCGCTCGCGGTGACCGTAAATGCATAAGGCACGCCTACCGTTCCTGCAGGGGGCGCACCCGAAGTGATCGTTGGCGCGGCGCACCGCGGCGAGCTTACTGTAATCCTCGCCGAGGCCGTGCCGCCCAGGCCGCTTTCAACCGAGCTTACCGAACCGGTCGTATTGTCCTTTGTTCCCGGGGAGGTGGCGGTCACGTTCACGCTGAAGGCGCACGAAGCGCTCGCCGCGAGCGTCGCGCCCGTCAAGCTTACGATACCCGATCCTGCGCTCGCCACAATGGTGGCGCCGCGGCAACTGCCGGTGAGCCCGTTCGGGGTCGAGACGACGAGACCTTGCGGCAGCGCGTCGGTGAAACCGACCCTGGTCAACGCGTTGGACGGGTTAGGATTGCTGATGGTGAAGCTGAGCGAGGTCGCCTCGCTCACCGCCATGGTCACCGCACCGAAGGACTTCTGAATCGTCGGCGGCGCGGCCAGCCCCGGAACTACCGTAACGCTCGCCGAAGCGGTGTTGCCCGTACCGGCGTTGGTCGAGGTCACCGTGACCGTATTGTTCTTCGTTCCCGGGGTGGTGCCGGTCACGTTCACGCTGAACGTGCACGAGGCAGCCCCCGAGAGCGCAGCGCCGGTCAAGCTGACGTTACCGGACCCGGGCGCCGCCACGATGTTGCCATTGTCGCAACTACCAGTGAGCCCGTTCGGCGCCGAGACCACCAGGCCCTGAGGCAGCGTATCGGTGAAGCCGACGCCGTTCAAGAAGACATCGTTGGGATTGGAGATGGTGAAGGTAAGCGAGGTCGACC
The DNA here is from genome assembly GCA_035544975.1 of Casimicrobiaceae bacterium. Classification (GTDB taxonomy): domain Bacteria; phylum Pseudomonadota; class Gammaproteobacteria; order Burkholderiales; family Casimicrobiaceae; genus PALSA-1003. Next base: position 2,730 of record DASZZK010000339.1, read on the forward strand.
CGTTCAACGGTACGGTCGCCGCACCGAAGGACTTCACGATCGACGGCGGCGTGAGGCCGGACCCGGACGTGATGCGCACATTGTCGATGATGGCGCCGGCGTTGACGCCCTGTCCTGTCGTGTCGCTCACGAAGGTGATGGTCTCGCTGTCGCCGCTGGCCACAAAGGTGAAGAACTGGGTGGACCAGAAGCTTGCGGCGTTGCCGGCATTCTCGCCGGTCGTATCGAAGGTGAAGTTCTGTACGACGCCGGCAACGGTCACCGTCAGCGGCTTGACGACCGGCGGGCCGCTGAAGTTACCGTTCAGATCGAACCTGACCTCATAGACATATCCAGGCTCGGTGTCGAATGTTTGCTGTACGCCGCCGACCATCTGGTTGCCGACGAGATCGACGTTTGCTATCCCGTTGGTCGCTGACTGAACGCCGCAGGCAGGGGCAAACCAGTCGATATTGCCCAGGATCACCGTCCAGCCGGTGAGGTTCGTGCTGCCGGCCGGAAGCGTGACCAGGCACGGTTCGGGGCTCGTGATCGGGAATCCGGCCTCAAAGCTCCCGTTCTGAAATGGCGCAGCCCAGACAAGCTGGGCGAATGCGAACATGGCAAACGTTGCGGCGATGCGATGCATGGATCGACGCCCTTCCTCGCGAAGCGTGGACGGATTCTATCGTTGCGATGCGGAGGTGTCGAGCAAGGATAGCGTGACGCGAGCCAACATGAGATGGCGCCACTCATGACGCTATAATCGAGGGTTCGCATTCCGGGTGCATTTTCTCCAATGTTGAGAGCTGAACGGCTCGCCGCACAACGCGGCGGCGTCACCTTGTTCGCGAACGTGGCATTTGCATTGGGTTCCGGAGAGGCGCTGATCGTGACCGGCGCCAACGGCAGTGGCAAGACGACGCTGTTGCGGATGGTGGCAGGACTGACGCAGCCACACCTCGGCGAACTGTCGTGGCGGGGCGAGCCCGTCGCTGCGTTCGATCACATTCTCAGAGCCGCAACGCTGTATATCGGCCACGCCGCCGCCCTCAAGGACGAATTCACCGCCGGGGAGAACCTTCTTTCGCTCGCCGCTTTGCACGATGCCGCGCCGGACCGCGATGCGGTGCGCGACGCACTTGAGGAATGGTCGCTCGGCCTGCACGACGACATCCCCGCACGCGTGCTGTCGCAGGGTCAAAGGCGCCGCGTTGCGCTTGCGCGCATGAACCTCGCCCGGCGCCGCTTGTGGGTACTCGATGAGCCGGCGACGGCACTCGATGCATCGGGTGTTGCGACGCTGGAGAAGCGAGTCAATGCGCACCTCGCCGGACAAGGCGTCGCCGTGATCGCGACCCATCAGCCGCTTGCGCTTCTGGCTGGCACAATGCGCAGCCTCGAGCTCTGACGGGCACCGCCTTGACGGCAGTCGAAGAAATCACCGACGGGACACGCGACTCGAGCGCATGGCGCGGCTTCGCGTGGGCGATGGCTCGCGATTTGAGACTGGCGATTCGTTCCAAGGCGGAATTGGGCGTTGCGCTTCTGTTCTACGTGATTGTGGTGACGCTTTTTCCATTGGCGGTGGGTGCCGAGCCCGCGCTGCTGCGCGCGCTGGGACCCGGCGTGCTGTGGGTCGCGGCGCTGCTCGCGTCGCTGTTGTCGCTGCCCCGGATCTTTGCGGCCGACTTCGCCGATGGCAGCTTGGAACAGATCGCGCTGTCGACGCACCCGCTGCCGGCGCTGATCTCCGGTAAAATAGCGGCGCATTGGATGTCGACCGGCCTTCCGCTCGCAGTCGCCTCCCCGCTACTGGGTGCGCAGTTCAGGCTGACGACCGACGAGGGGTGGTTGCTGGCGCTCGGATTGCTGATGGGCACGCCGACGCTATCGCTGCTGGGCGCGATCGGTGCCGCGCTGACGCTTGGCCTGCGCGCCGGCGGTGGTCTGCTCGCGCTGCTGATCCTGCCCCTTTACGTTCCCATCCTGATCTTCGGCGCAGGTTCGATCGAAGCGGCGCGCGCCGGGCTGGGGGCGGGCGCACAACTTTCCCTGCTCGCCGCGGCACTGCTGGCAGCACTGGTGGGTGCACCGCTCGCGGCCGCCGCCGCGGTGCGCATCGCTCTGGATTGAGAAGGTGAATGAGGACTATGGGCTCGATCACCTGGTTCAAGCTCGCATCGCCGGCGTCGTTCTTCCCGCTGGCGCGCCGGCTCGTGCCGTGGTTCGGCGCGGGTGCGGCAGTGCTCGCCGTGGCAGGACTGTTGCTGGGACTTGTGGTCGCTCCGACCGACGCCCAGCAGGGGGAAGCCTACCGGATCATTTTCATTCACGTGCCCGCGGCGTGGATGTCGATGTTCATCTACATCGTCATGGCGTTCTGGTGTGCGGTATCGCTTACCTTCAACACCCGACTTGCTGCAATGCTGGCGCAAGCGCTGGCGCCGACCGGTGCCATGTTCACCGTGCTGGCGCTCGTCACCGGCGCGATGTGGGGCAAGCCCGCCTGGGGCACGTACTGGGCGTGGGACGCGCGGATGACGTCCGAGCTCATTTTGCTGTTTCTTTATTTGGGATACATGGCGCTCTCGCACGCCATCGACGATCCGAGACGCGCCGACCGCGCGAGCGCGGTGCTGGCGCTGGTCGGCGCCATCAATGTTCCGATCATCTATTTCTCCGTCAAATGGTGGAACACGCTGCATCAGGGCGCGTCGGTGAGCCTGACTTCGGCTCCGACCATGGCGGCCTCGATGCTGACTGGCATGCTGGTCATGGCATTCGCCGCGTGGTTCTACGCCATCGCGATCGCCTTGATACGGGTGCAGGCGATCATCGTCGAACGCGAAAAGAATGTCCGCTGGATGGGCGAGCTCCTGCCCTTGATACGATGAAGGCAAGCGGCCTGTCCGAGTTTCTGGCCATGGGCGGCTACGGCTTCTACGTGTGGACATCGTACGTCGTGGCCGCGATCGCCGTCGCGGTGGAAATCGTCGCCGTGCGCGCTCGCCTCCGCGCGGCGGTGAAATCCGCGCTGAAACCGGACCGCGCGGCCACGCTGCCCGACGATACCCAATGAAGCCGCGCACCCGTCGCTTTGCGTGGATCGCGGCCGGCCTCGGCGTTCTCGGCCTTGCGGCGGCGCTGGTGCTTTCGGCATTCCAGTCGAACCTGGTGTTCTTTTTCACGCCAAGCCAGATCGCGGCCAAGGAGGCGCCGCAGGGACGGCCGTTTCGCGTGGGCGGAATGGTCGAAACCGGCAGCCTGGCGCGCGAACCCAACACTTTGACGGTGCGCTTTCGCGTGACCGACACGGCGCAGACGATTCCGGTTTCCTACACCGGACTCCTTCCTGACTTGTTCAAGGAAGGCAAAGGCGTCGTTGCGCAAGGTACGCTTGAATCCGATGGCATTTTCCACGCCAGCGAAGTCCTCGCCAAGCACGATGAAAACTACATGCCGCCGCAAGCCAAGGATGCCGTCGACCAGGCACGCAAGGGAATGACCATGAAAAGCCTGCACCAGGACGCGAAGGCCGACCGGTGATTCCGGAACTCGGTCACTTCGCGCTGATCGTCGCGCTGCTCACCGCGCTCGTGCAGGGCACCTTGCCGATGCTTGGCGCGGCGATGCGCGAGCCGCGGCTGATGGCGCTCGCGCGGCCGGCTGCGCGCGCTCAGTTCCTGCTCGTCGCGCTGGCGTTTGCTTGTCTCGCGTGGTCGTTCGTGGCCAACGATTTTTCGGTGCAGAACGTGGCCACCAACTCCAATTCCGAGCTGCCGCTGCACTATCGCGTCGCCGCGACATGGGGCTCGCACGAGGGCTCGCTGCTGCTGTGGACGCTGATGCTCGGCGGCTGGAGCTTCGCGGTGACGCTCTTCTCGAAGAACCTGCCGGCACCGATGCTGGCGCGGGTGATTTCGGTGATGGGGCTCGTCAGCGTCGGCTTCTTGTTGTTCCTGCTGTTCACGTCCAACCCATTCGAGCGCCTGGTGCCGGCCGCGGCCGAGGGCCGCGACTTGAATCCGCTGCTGCAGGATCCCGGCATGGTGTTCCACCCGCCGCTGCTTTACATGGGCTACGTCGGCTTCTCGGTCGCCTTCTCGTTTGCCATCGCCGCCTTGCTCGGCGGCCGCCTCGACGCCACGTGGGCGCGCTGGTCGCGGCCGTGGACCACGGTTGCGTGGGCGTTCCTCACCGTCGGCATCGCGCTGGGGAGCGGCTGGGCGTACTACACGCTCGGCTGGGGCGGATGGTGGTTCTGGGATCCGGT
>DASZZK010000340.1:0-2876 GCA_035544975.1 Casimicrobiaceae bacterium
CGCTTGGCGAAGATGGCCCCACCCATCAGCCAGTGGAGCAATTGGCAGCGCTGCGCGCGATTCCGAACCTGACCGTGATCCGCCCCGGCGACGCCAACGAGACCGCGGTCGCGTGGCGCGTCGCCTTGGAGACGCGCGATCGTCCGGTGCTGCTTGCCTTGAGCCGGCAGGACGTGCCGACGCTCGATCGCGGCCGCTACGCGGCCGCTGAAGGCCTGCGCCGCGGGGCCTACGTTCTGTGCGATGCGCGCGAGGGCAAGCCCGACCTGATCCTGATCGCCAGCGGCGCGGAAGTCGGCTTGATCGTCGCCGCCGCGGAGCGTCTTGGTGGTGAGGGTGTCGGGGTGCGCTGTGTCTCGATGCCCAGCTGGGAGCTCTTCGATGCCCTAACGCAAGCCGACCGTGACGCCGTGCTACCGCCCGCGGTGCGCGCGCGGCTGGCGGTCGAAGCGGGTGCGGGGCAGGGCTGGCACCGCTATGTCGGTGACGCAGGTGGCGTACTCAGCGTCGAGCGCTTCGGCGCCTCCGCGCCGGGAGAAGTCGTGCTGCGCGAATACGGCTTCAACGTCGACGAAGTCTGCAAGCGCGCCCGGGCGCTTCGCCGCTGAAGGCAGTGTCGAGTGACGGCTATTGCTTCGTTTCCGTGCGACAAGGCTATCGTCGGCTCGGCGACGGGTAGCGCGCTCTGCGCAAGGACTGCCGAGCCGTGGATTCTCGCCACGACGATACTCGCGTCGAGCATGGTGTTCATCGATGGCACCGTGGTCAACGTCGCGCTGTCCGCGTTGCAACGGGCACTCGACGCGACACTGGGTGACGCGCAATGGATCGTCGAAGCGTACGAGCTGATGCTCGCCGCGCTGCTGCTGGTGGGCGGGGCTGCGGGAGACCGCTTCGGCCGCCGTCGCGTGTTCGCGATCGGCGTCGCGGTTTTCACCGTCGCGTCCGTAGCCTGCGGTCTGTCGGATCGTGTCGGAGCGCTCGTCGCCGGCCGAAGCCTGCAGGGCGTCGGCGGCGCGTTGCTGGTGCCTGGCAGTCTGGCGCTCCTCAGTGCGTCCTTCGATCCGCAACGACGCGGTCGCGCGATCGGCATCTGGTCAGGATTCACCGCCATCTCCGCGGCGCTGGGCCCGGTCGTCGGCGGCTTTCTGATCGATCACGGCTCGTGGCGCTACGCGTTCTTTATCAACGTTCCCCTGGCTGTGGCAGTGCTGGTCTTGACCTTTCGGTACGTTCCGGAAAGTCGGGGTGAATCGTCAAAGGATCCGATCGACTGGCTCGGCGCAGTTCTCGCCGCGATGGGTCTGGGTGGCGTCGTTTACGCGTTGATCGAAGCGCAATTCGCCGGCTGGAGCAACCAGACGGTATGGGGCTCGTTGGCGCTTGGTCTGTGCGCCCTGGCAGCGTTTCTCGTGGTCGAATGGCGTCATCCCGCACCCATGTTGCCGCTTCGCTTATTTCGTTCGGCTGAATTCGCCGGCGCGAACTTGTTGACCTTGCTGCGCTACGCCGCGCTGGGGGGAAGTCTTTTTTTCCTTCCGCTGAATCTAATCCAGGTACAAGGATATTCGACGGTTGGCGCGGGCGCGGCATTGCTGCCCTTCGTGCTGCTGATGTTCGTCTTGTCGCGCTGGGCGGGTGGGCTGGTCGACCGTCACGGCGCCAAGCTGCCGCTGGTTATCGGCCCCGCCATTGCCGCATGTGGGTTCGCCATGTTTGCGATACCGGGCGCGGGCGGCAGCTACTGGGCTACATTTTTCCCCGCCGCGGTGGTACTTGGATTCGGGATGACGTTGACCGTGGCGCCGCTGACCACCACGGTCATGCAATCGGTGGCTCCCACTGCGGTCGGCGTTGCGTCCGGCGTCAACAACGCTGTCTCCAGCGTGGCGGGCTTGCTCGCGATCGCGAGCTTCGGCATGGTGATGTCGCGCACGTTCGACGTCGATCTCAGCCAGCGCCTTGCGGCCGCGAGCCTGCCGCCACAGATCGTCGCAGCGGTGCAGTCGCAGCGCACCAAGCTGGCGGCGATCGACATCCCATCGAGCGCGAGCCCGGAGGCGCGGGCGTCGATCCAGGGCGCAGTGGCGGCGTCCTTTATTGACGGCTTTCGCCGCGTCATGCTGATCGCCGCGCTGCTCGCTCTGGCAAGCGCGGCAAGCGCCTGGCTGATGATTGGGCGCAGCGGGTCAACGCGCGACAGCGCGGGACGACGTATTGAAAGCTCATTTCTGCGCTGACGGGCGTTGAGCCGCGTCGTTGATTGGCTGGGCTAGTTGCAATCCGCGATCAGGACTTTACAGCTCGCGTTATTGCACTCGTCGAGGGCTTTCTTTTTCGCATCCTGTGCCGTCGATGCCGTGCCGGTACCTGAGTACTTCCTTGACGATGCGTAGGCGCCGCACTTTTCATAAGCGACCGCCACGTCGCATTTCTTGCCGCTGGCTTCCTTGCAGAATTTCATGGCGTTCTGGGTGGCCTCGGCCTTGGAGCTGCCACCACCGACACCGTAAGCCGGATCCTTTTCACCAACCTGGTCGTCGACCGCGATAACCCCCCACGCGGCATGCGCGGCAACCGGAACCATCATCGACAACGCGAAAACGAGAGCGATCAGACTTTTCATTGGATAACCTTCTGAGTGAATTTGCATCATTGAGGGGTCAGGAGTCTCTGTCGCCGGCGATCGCATATCGCAAGATCAGGCAGAGATCGACATTGCTCCAGACGGCTACCGTTTTGCGCGGGACGAAGTACGAGCGCCGACACCCACAGGCCATCTAAGGTGCTTGCGGAGCAATTATCGAGCCGCGGGCGAGTCCGGCAGAGGCTTACGACACCTTTTCATTCGGTGCGCTCAACGTGCCGGTGAGGAT
>DASZZK010000341.1:0-5712 GCA_035544975.1 Casimicrobiaceae bacterium
CCCGTTTCATCGGCGAGAACAACCGCCTCGACGGACGCCTGGAGACGTCGGCGAACGGCCGCTGCGCGATCCGCGTCGCGGCTACCGATAGCCTGATCGATGGCACGCTGGTCGAAACGGTAGGAATCGGTGACGCCGTCAGCGTCTCGCTACGCCCGGAGCGGGTGCAAATCCGCGCCGCCGGGCATACAATCGACGCTCATCCCGGCTGCCGTCTGGCTGGGTCGCTGCGGGAGATCATTTATCTCGGCGACCACGTCCGTGCGCGCGTCGCGCTGACGGGGAACGAGGAGTTCATGGTCAAGCGTCCGATTTCAGAGGCGCACACCTTGCCGCACATCGGCGCCGCGGTGGAGGTCTTCTGGACACCCGAACATTGCCGCGCGTTTGCGCAAGAGCGTTAGCACAGCCGGCGCCCATTCACGTCTTATCGGTGGAGGTCAATATGCAAAGCAAGAGAATCTGGATGGTGGCGCTGGCTGCGACAGCGGCGCTCGTGGTGTCCGCAACCGCGCCGGCGCGCGACCTGACGGTAGTTTCATGGGGCGGCGCGTATCAGGACGCGCAGCGCGAAGTCTATTTCAAGCCGTTCATGGAAACCTCCAAGATCAAGATGGCCGAGGAAAATTGGGACGGCGGAGTTGGCACGCTGCGGGCCAAGGTCCAGGGTGGAAACAACAACTGGGACGTGGTGCAGGTCGAGTCGGAAGAGCTCCTAATCGGCTGCGAAGAAGGTCTCTACGAAAAGCTCGATTGGGCCAAGCTCGGCGGCAAAGACAAGTTCATGCCCGATGCGGTCAACGACTGCGGCGTTGGCGCGATCGTGTACAGCTTCGTCCTCGCCTACGACGGCGACAAGATCAAGGGCGACGCGCCGAAGTCCTGGGCCGACTTCTGGAACACCCAGAAATGGCCAGGCAAGCGCGCGCTGCGCAAAGGGCCGAAGACGACACTGGAAATCGCTCTCATGGCCGACGGTGTCGCGCCGAAAGACGTCTACAAGACACTCGGAACCAGCGAAGGCGTCGAGCGCGCATTCAAGAAACTTGATCAGCTGAAAACGAATCTGGTGTGGTGGGAAAAAGGCTCTCAGCCACCGCAACTGCTGGCCTCCGGTGAGGTCGCGATGACCGACGCCTACAACGGCCGTATCGCCGCCGCGAACGACAAGGACAAGAAGAACTTCAAGATCGTGTGGACCAACAACCTCTACACGATCGACTCGTGGGTCATCATGAAGGGCTCGCCGAACAAGGCGCAGGCCGAGACCTACCTGCAGTTCGTCAACGATCCGCAGAACCAGAAGAACCTGCCGCCGAAAATTCCCTATGGCCCGACGACCAAAGCCTCGACCGGGCTGATCGACAAGAACGTGTTGCCGAACCTCGCGACCGCGCCGCAGAACATGGCCTCGGCGCTCTACATCAACGACAAGTTCTGGCTGGAGAATCTGGACAAGCTTTCCCAGCGCTTCAACGCCTGGGTCGCCAAGTAGACGCCTGTAAAGCAGCGCGAGAGAGCGATGCAACGTGGTGCTGCGGCGTCGCTTCATGCGGCGCTGGCCAGCGTCGGCCAGGACGCCGTCGGCCTTCGCCGTGCGCTGAGGAGGAGCCGACGCCGCGAGCAACTGCAGGCGGCGGCGTTGGTGCTACCGCTCTTCGTCTTCCTCGCGGGATGCTTTGTGGTGCCGATCGGCGCGATGCTCTCGCGCGGTGTAATCGACACCGACATCGCGCGCATTCTTCCAACGGTCACCGCCGCGCTGAAGAGCTGGGATGGCCGCGACCTGCCGCCCGAGTCCGCATACGCGGCGCTGATCGCGGACATTCGCGCGGCGCGTGAAGCGGGAACGCTGGCAAGCGCGGCGACGCGGCTCAACTACGATGTTCCGGGTTTTCGCACGCTGCTCTTTACCGCCGGCCGCCAGCTGCCGGTCGAGCTTTCGGGATCGGCGCGCGATGCGCTGATCGGCATCGATCCCAAGTGGGGCGAGCGCGAGACCTGGGCCGCGATCCGCCGCGCCGGAGGTCCGCTCACCGACTTTTATCTCTTGGGTGCGCTCGACTTGCGGCGAGACGCCGACGGCTCCATCACCGGCGCACCGCAGGAGCAGCGGGTGTTTCGCGACGTGCTCGGGCGCACGCTGTGGATCTCGGCGATGGTGACCCTGATCTGCCTCGTCCTGGGTTATCCGGTCGCGTACGTTATCGCCGCGCAACCGCCGGGACGCGCGGGACTGCTGCTGTTCCTTGTGTTGCTGCCGTTCTGGACCTCGCTCCTGGTGCGCACCGTCGCCTGGGTGGTGCTGCTGCAGAAGGAAGGCGTTCTCAACAGTCTGTTCCTGTCGCTTGGGCTAGTGAACGAGCCGCTCAAGATGATCTTCAATCGCTTTGCGGTGTACGTGGCGATGGTGCACGTGCTGCTGCCGTTCATGGTGCTGCCGCTGTACAGCGTCATGCGGAGCATTCCGCCCTCGTATGTCCGGGCGGCATCGTCGCTGGGCGCAAGACCGTTCACCGCCTTCTGGCGCGTCTACGTGCCGCAGACGCTGCCCGGGATCGGCGCCGGCTGCCTGATGGTGTTCATTCAGGCGCTGGGTTACTACATCACGCCCGCGCTGGTGGGCGGCGCCGACGACCAGATGATCAGCTACTTCATCGCTTTCTACGCCAGCAAGACCGTCAACTGGGGCATGGCCGCCGCCTTGTCGATCATGCTGCTCACGGCCACGCTGGCGCTCTACGCGGTGTACAACCGGATGGTGGGCGTCGAGCGGATGCGCCTCGGATGAAAACCGGAACCGAAACGCTAGGAGAACGGATCACCGGCATCGCCCTCGCAGTGCTGACCGGTGCGGTGCTGATATTCCTGGTGGCCCCGATCCTGACCATCGTACCGCTGTCGTTTTCCTCCGGGTCGTTCTTCTTCTATCCGCTGCCGGGCTTGAGCCTGCGCTGGTACGAGGACTTCTTCACCTCGACGTTCTGGCTTCCCGCGCTCAAGAACAGCCTGATCGTCGGAGTCTCGGCGACAGTCCTAGCTACAGTGCTGGGCACGCTGGCGGCGCTCGGCATCTGGCGCGCGCGCTTTCCGGCGCAGGCGCTGGTGCTGGCGATTCTCATCTCGCCCATGGTCGTGCCGGTGATCATCGTGGCGGTTGGCGTCTATTTCGCGTTCGCGCCACTCGGGCTGACCGACGGCTATCTGGGCCTGATCCTGGCGCACGCGACCCTGGGCGTGCCGTTCGTCGTCATCACGGTCCTGGCGACGCTCTCGGGTTTCGACCGCACGCTGATTCGCGCTGCGGAAGGTCTGGGCGCATCTCAAATCACGACGTTCCGCCGTGTCATGCTGCCATTAATCCTGCCGGGTGTGGCCTCCGGTGCGGTTTTCGCCTTTGCGGCATCGTTCGATGAAGTCATCGTCGCACTCCTGATGGCAGGGCCAGGCCAGCGCACACTTCCGCGGCAGATGTTCGCCGGCATCAATGACAATATCAGCCTGACGATCGCGGCCGCGGCGACGATGCTGATCGCGATCTCGCTGTTGCTGATGATCGCGGTCGGTTGGTTGCAGCGGCGCAGCGCGCGGATGCGGCAGAGCGGCTGACGCAAATCATCATTGTGCCGAGGCCGACAGCTAAGGCTTGAACATCGCGTTGATTTCGGCGTAGGAAACCGCAGTGCGGGCGAAGTCAAAGGTGCCTTTCTGCTTGACCTCCCGCGCGGCTTGAAGGAACGCGCCGATCGCCGTCCGTAATGCTAAGGATCTGACAACAACGCTCCGGCCAAGTCTCGGCATCGCAATGTTCTCTAGGCGAAAATGAGCCGCATGCAACTCGTACATCGCACGTCGTACGGAGTACTTGGCACCGCGTGCGTAACACTCCCTTGCCGTGCGTCCCGCGATCCATTGTGGGACATGCGGAAAACAATTGTTTTCGGTATGCACTCAGAGGTCGCGGCCACTCGGGGCTACAGTGTGGCAAATTTCGGAGGGGTTTTCGGTATGGGCGTCAAAACGATCGGCCCGAAACCACTCTGCACCGACACATCAACGAGGTTGCAACGGGCCGGAGTCGACCCGAAGCCGACAGTCGACAAACACGCTGTCTCTGGACTCCACAGCGCGCCAATCTTGTTCTGGCCTGAGGAAATGTCGAGAATGTAAGCGCGTTGCATGCTCAGTCACTAGTCGGCGAGCCCCATCTTCTCGACGAACGGCTGCCAACGTGCATCGCCGTGCAGCTTCCGCAGCACCCGCGAGACCTTCATCATGCCCATACCTACGTTACGATCGCGCTGCAAGTACGCGCGCTCTAGCCATTCGAACGCAAGGTCCGTCTCGCCGCAGTACGCGTATGCCAAAGCGATCTGATAGGCGGCACCGGCCGCGTCCTTCTTGTGCAGTTCCTTCAGCGCCGCGTCCGACTCCGCAGACCGCCCGCGCGCGTGATGTATGTACGAGAGTCCGAGCAGGCGGAAATTGTGATGAACCTCTCGCTGGAACATTTCCTGCGCCTCATCCAGCCTCCCCTGCCTCCAGCGCACCAAGCCGAGCCAGAAATGCGTGAGCCCGTCCTGCGGGTTGAGTTCGAGCGCCTTTTGTCCCGCCACCTCCGCCTCGTGCAGGAGATCGGCAAAGAAGCTCAATCGCGCGAGAGATCGATGAGCGGACGCGCTCAGCGGATCGAGTGCGGCGGCCCGCCGAACAAGTGCCAACGCCTCCTCTAGTCGGCCGAGATTTCCCGCAAGGATCGCCGCATCGCATATCACCTGCGCGTCGCCCGGCGCCAGTTCGAGCGCCCGACAAAATGACGCATCCGCCCCCTTCCAATCCCAGTCAAGCATACGGACCTGGCCCAGCGCTGCGTATCCCTCTGCCAGATCCGGCTCTAATTGCAGCGCCCGCTCCGCTGCCTCTCGCGCCTTGCCGAAGCCCAGTTCCCAGGTGTATCTGGTCTGGTCAGAATAGGCACGCGATAGTCCGGCCCATGCCAGCGCGTATTCGGGGTCCAGCTCGAGCGCCTGACGGTAATAGCCGATCGCCTTCGCCGTGTACTCTCGAGTGAAGCGATCCGCGAAAAAACGCCCCTGAAGGTAAAGCCGGTACGCCTCCGCGTTCTCCCCGCGTCCCCTTGCTGCAGCTTGCACTTCCGCTTTCACCGCCGCGGTTGCCGACGCGTCCGGCGTCCCTCCCAACAACGCCGATCTCAGCTCTTTCACCACCGACTGGGCGATGTCGTCCTGCACCGCGAAGATGTCCTCCAGCTCCCGATATTAGGACTGCGACCACAGGTGCGAGTCGGTCGCCACTTCGATGAGCTGCGCGGTGATCCGCACGCGCTTGCCCGACTTGCGCACGCTGCCTTCGAGGATGTTCGCCACGTTCAGCTTCTGCGCCACCGTCGGAATGTCGACCTTGGTCCCCTTGAAGCTGAACGCGGAAGTGCGCGATGCCACCCGCAGCCCGCGGATCTTCGAAAGGACGTTAAGCAATTCTTCCGCCAAGCCGTCGGCGAAGTACTCGTTTTCCTCGTCACGGCTCATGTTGACGAACGGCAACACGGCAATCGACGGCATCGTCTCGTCGATCGGCGCCAGCAGCGTCCTGAGCGGAGGGAAAGCCTGCGGCAGACCGGGATGGCAAAGCTGATAGACGGTTTCCCGGCGGGTCAGATCCCTGAGGCCATGCTCGCCGAGCGACTTCAGC
>DASZZK010000342.1:0-2839 GCA_035544975.1 Casimicrobiaceae bacterium
GCGTTGTGATTGCGGATCGCGATCAGGTTGCCGCCGCACGCGATCGCTGTGGCGCCGAGCGCGAGCGCGACACCGTAGCCCGCGGAGCCTCCGTGCGTCGCCTGGTCGAGCTCCGGCAGAAAGAGCAGCGCGACACCGCCGACGCCCAGCGTCGCGGCGATCAAGATGCGTGCCGTCACCGGCGTGCCGAATGCGAGCCGCATGCCGACGGGATTCATGAACACGATCGTCGAAAACAGCACCGCCACCAGGCCGGAAGCAACGAAGCGCTCGGACCAATAGAAGCCGATGTAGTTCAGGCCCATGAGCATGACGCCCAGCGCGGCGAGATATCCGTGCTCGCGCACGGAAAAGCGCAGCGATCTTCCCGTGGCCGCGCACCACGCGAACAGCACTGTCGCGGCAAGGCCGAAGCGATAGGCGACCGAGAGCTCCGGCGCGACGTCGCCTAGCTGATACGTGATCGCCAGCCAGGTCGAGCCCCAGATCGCTGTACAGATGATGAAGAGTCCGGTGCTTCCCATTCGGATCTGCGACAAGCGCGTTGTCAGCGTGCGATGATCCTGCCGACCGGCGCGCCGAGAAACGTGCTCATCCGCTGAATCTCGGCGTCCAGCTCTCGGCGGAATGCGGCCTCGCGCGGGCGCTTGGCCGTGAATCCGGTTTCGACCTCGAGCGCACCGCCGACCAGCGCTGCGTTGGCCCAGCCGACGACCGCGTCGCGCCAGAGAAGCGGCAGCGCGTAATAGCCGAGACGGCGCTTTGCGGGCGGCGTGTACGCCTCGAACCGGTACGCCCAGCCCCAGAACAGCTCGAAGCGGCGGCGATCCCAGACGATCGGGTCGAACGGCGCGAGCAGGCGAACTTCGTCATGCGGTTCGACTGCTACGTCCTCGCTGGAAGGCCACACGTACGCGACTCCGTCGACGACCGCGTGTCGCACGCGATCGCCCTCGATCAGCCGTTCCACCGCTTTCGCACTATTGGCGCCGGGCAGCGACGTTCGGGTCACGATCGCGGCCAGCTCGCGCAAGCTGCGCTCGGGCAGCGGCGCGTAGAGGTTCAACACAAGCTCGAGCAGCTTCGTTACGCGCTCCGTCGCCGCAAGCGGCTTAAGCGAAGGATGTGCGAGCTCGTAGACTTTGACGCCCTTGTCGCGACGCGCGATGCGCAGATGGCCGCGATAGTGCAGCACTTCGAGCATGCGCGTGGTCGCGATCGACTTGCCGCCCCAGCCGTTGATGACGCGCGCCATGCCGAGTGCCTTTTGCAGCTCGCGCGGATGGATCGGGCCGTGCTTCCCGACGTGCGCGAGGATGCGCTTGGCAAGGCGCGGATGCTCGCGCTCGACGCGCCAAGGGTCGCGGACCGGCCGCGGGTGCAGCAAGCGAAGCGAATCCCGTGGCAGGACACCGTAGACATGAAGGTGCTCTTCGGTAAACGGCAGCGAAGGATAGTGCTTCTCCAGGTCGCCGGCGCGATAGCCGCTGACGCGATGCCTGAGGATCAGGTCCTGGGCGCGGGCCGGCGCGCGGATCGGGTCGAGCTGCACGAAGCCGAGCGTCCGCACCGCGGCTTCGAGGTCGCGCGGAGAAAAAAGCGAGCGCGCGACCGCGTAGTTGCGAAGCTGCTCCACGGAAACACGGGTAAGGCGCTTGCTCACGCGGCACGCAGCGCATCAACGATCTTGAGCCGTGCGGCGCGCGCCGCCGGCAGAAAGCCTCCGACGAAGCCCATGCCGAGCGCGAACATCAGCGCGGCAAGGACAATGCCCGGGGTGAGCACAAAGCGGAACGCAAGCTCGGCGAAAGTCTGAAAGTTCATGGTCGAGATCGAAATGGCCTGCATGAACGACGCGCACACCACCCCGATCACGCCGCCGATCAGTCCCAGCAGCAGCGATTCACCCAGAAACGCGACCAGGATGGCTCCGCGCGAAAAACCCAGCGCGCGCAAGGTGCCGATTTCGCTGGTGCGGCTCGCCACACTCGCATACATGGTGATCATCGCGCCGATGATGGCGCCGATGGAAAAGATGACCGAGATGGTGGTGCCCAGGTAGCTGATGAACTTCGACAGCGCCTCCGACTGGTCGGCGTAAAAACGCGTCTCGCGCTTGGCTTCGAGCGTCAGCCGCGGGTCGGACTCGATGGTGCTCTTCACGTCGTCGAAGCGGTCGCTGTCGACGAGCTTGAAAATGACCGCGGAAAACCCGGTGCGCCGGAACGCCTGCAGCATCTGCTCGGCGTCGCCCCAGATCTCGGAATCGAAGCCGGTGCGACCGGCGTCGAATACACCCACCACCAGCCAGTCGCGCTGCGCGAAGCGAAGCGTTTCGCCCAGGCCCGCACCCTGGAAGCCGCCGGCGATGGAGCGCCCGGCGACGATCTCCGAGCTGCCACCGCGGAACATCCGGCCTTCGATCATGTGCACCTGCGGCCGAAGGACCAGCCCGGTCGGCGTCACGCCGCGGATGACGACGTTCGACGGCTTGGCCGTCTCCCGCTTGGGCAGGTTGATCAGCACCACCGGCTCCTTGGAAACGAGCGGCATGCCGTTCTGGCCGATGGCTACTTCGGGCAGGCTCTCGACGATTGCAGCCTGTCGGCGGTCGACACCGCTTTGCACTTCGGTTTGCGCCCCACGGCGGATGACGATCACGTTGTCATTCTGGCCCGTGGCCACGAGCGTCGCCTCGAGCCCCGCGGCGAGCATCAGCACCGTCGCGAAAACGTAAACCACCAAGGCCATGCCCCCCGCGGTCAGAACGGTCGTCAGCCGCCGGGCGGCGAGATTGCGGACGATATAGAGGACGGGAACTCGCATCCTTGAAGTCCTG
>DASZZK010000343.1:0-5602 GCA_035544975.1 Casimicrobiaceae bacterium
AATCTTTTTTCTTTTGGTCACCTGGTTAGTATTTGCTGGAGTCGATGCGGCAGAGTATCCCGCACCGGCGCAAGGCGATTTCGTCGTCCGGAATTTCCGCTTCGCATCGGGTGAGAAGCTGCCGGAGCTCCGCCTTCATTACCGCACGCTCGGCACGCCGCAACGCGATGCGCAGGAGAAAGGGCTTGCATGCGCAGGCGATTGCCGCGTTGCAGAAATACGTGGACCTGTCCGGTCGCGCCTCAGATGCGCTGATGCGCCTTGGATGCGCATACGCTACCTCTGGCGACGAGGACAGCGCCAGCAAATTGCTCGACGAACTCCGGTCTCTTGCGCGGCGGCAGTACGTTTCCCCAGGCACTATCGCCGCGCTGGACGTGGCATTGGGCAACAAAGAAAGGGCGCTCATGGCGCTTGAAGCAGGCGTGAGCAAGCGCTCCGCTTCGCTCCTCATGCTCGCGGCAGATCCGGTATTCGATCCGCTCCGCTCAGAGCCGCGGTTTCAGACCCTGCTCCAGTGCATCGGGTTGCCATCGTAATCAACTGTGACAAGTCTGGCGACCCACATACGCAACGGGTTGACGACATCCGAGGACCGGGGGATACGGTTGACGTATCTTCAACCGCAAGCAGGAGGTGCTCCATGACAGGCAGAACGGCGGTTCGCCCGCAGGTAACCCTTCCGGCCGTACAGGACGGGCAGCTCCCGGATTCCGCGGAGGTCGCGGCGATTCTGCGGAACTTGCAACGCGGCGAAGCGATCTGCGGCAGGACCTCCACGCACTAAAGAACCCGCGAAAGATTGTTGGCGTGAGTTGATTGGCTCGCAGATCCCATCAATCGCTCGACCCGAAGAAGGCACTAAGCTCGGCATACGTTTCATCGGGCACCTGTTCCGCCGGGTAGTGCCCGCAAGGCAGCATGCTTCCGCGGACATCGACCGCGCGCTCGAGCCAGGCCTCGATCGGCCGGTAGCTGCGATTGACGTGGCTGCGCTCTCCCCACAGGACGAGCATCGGGATGGACAGCTTGGTCTCCAGGTCGGCTTCATCGTGGACGAGATCGATGCCGACCGCCGCGCGATAGTCTTCGCAAACCGCGTGAATGTTTTCCGGCGTGCAGCAGCGAATGTACTCGGCCAGGGCCTCGGCAGTGAATGCGCTCACGCCGACGCCTTTCTTGTCCAGCTTTTTCCGGATGTAGCGCTCGAGGCCGTAGGCAATCAGCATCTGCTCGGGGTAGTCGTAGGGCTGCGCCATGAAAAACCAGTGGTAGGAATCGACCGCCCATTGCTTCTTGATGTTGTTCAGCATGTGATGCGTCGGCACGATATCGAGGAATGCGACTTTCCTCACCCTGCGCGGATGATCCAGCGCCATGCGGTGCGCGACCCTTCCGCCGCGGTCGTGGCCGCACACATGAAATGAATCGAAACCGAGCGCCGTCATCACCTCCACCTGGTCCTGCGCCATCGCGCGGAACGAGTAGCCAATGTGGTCTTCACCGCCGTCCGGTTTGGAACTGTCGCCGTAGCCTCGCAGGTCCGATGCGACGACCGTGAAATGCTCCGCGAGCCGCGGCGCGATCTTGTGCCACATCACATGCGTCAGCGGGTTGCCGTGCAGCAGCAGAAGCGGCGGCCCGGATCCGCCGTGGCGCAGGTTGATCCGCGCACCGGAGGTGTCGATCCGCGTATGCGTGAAGCCTTCGAACATGGCGCTCGCTGTTGTGGTTGGTGACTACTGGCGGCGATGCGCCCACGCCGCATCGCCGACCTTCCTATCGACGTTCACCCAGTACGCTTGATGCGCAGGTGCCGCGTAAGCTCGCCCACGTCCTCGAGCGTTTCGATGCGCCATACGAGATCGATCACCGTTTTCGTCTGTGCGCCGTCGAGGCCGCCCCACGCCGCGCATTGCCGGAACTTCTCCTTGAGCTCGTCATCGCTCATCGGATTTGCGGGGCTGCCCTTGCCGAAGTCCGCAGCGCCTTTGACGACGGTGCCATCGTCGAGCTCGACTTCGATGATCGTCGTCATCTTGTCGAAGCCGGCAGCCTCGGCTTCGGCGTTGACGCCGAAGTCTACCCGCTGCAACAAGGCCTGCACGTCGGGTCGGTTGACCACGTCGTCGGTGAACTGCTGGAGACCGGCCTTGCGCTCGATGAGCAGGATCGCCATGCAGAATTCCATGCTGAACTTCGCCTGCAACTCGTTGCGGGGGCGATGGTGGATCAGTGCATTCGGCATGTTGTGATTGGTGCCGACCGCCACACGTTTGACCCGCTCAGGGGAGAGATCGTGACGATGGATGAGATCCAGCATAACGGCCATGCCCGGATGCGTGAGCGACCCGCTGGGATGCGGCTTGATCGAGACACCCGGAAAAGCGAAGGTCCACGGATGGCCGAGCTTGCCGTCGATCATGTCGGCGCTGTATCCGCCGCCCGCGGCGCGGAAAAACCCCCGGTCGGCTTCCAGTCCGTTCAGCGACGCAGTGAACCCTAGCGCCGCCAGCTCAGCCGCCACCACTCCGCTTTCGGCGGCGCGTCCCGCATGAAAAGGCTTGGTCATGGTGCCGAAGTTTTCGCGCAATCCGGCGGCCTGAGTGGCACCGAGGCTCAGGGCCCGGCGCGTGGCTTCGCGATCGAGTCCGAGCAGCTTCGCGGCGCTTGCCGCGGCGCCGATCGCACCGCAGGTCGCGGTGCTGTGGAAGCCGTGCTGATAGTGGCGCGGCATGATCGCCTCGGCCACCTTGCATTCGACCTCGACGCCGACCTGATAGGCGGTCATCAGGTCACGGCCGCTTTTCCGATCCCTCTCGGCGAGCGCCAGCACCGGCGGCAGCGCCGGTGCCGTCGGATGGGTGAGCAGGCCATAGACGCGATCCTTGGCGACGGCGAGCTGAGTGTCGTCGTAGTCATCGGCGTGGATGGAAATTCCGTTGGCGAACGCCGCGAAGCGCGCGGGCAGGCGCATTTCACTTCCGATCACGGTGCTGCCGCGCTCGGTTGCAACCCCTAACGCGGCAAGATAGCGCCGGGTGATGTTGCCGGTTTGCGACGCGGCGCCGGCGAGTGCCAAGCCGATGCCGTCGAGCACCGAACGCTTGCCGAGGTGGGCCACGTCGGCGGGGATGTCCTCGCCGCGCGTCGCGACAACGAAGCCGGCAACGTAGTCCGTAAGGGACAAGTCATGGGGAGTGGCGGCCGCGGCCGGCGAGACGGGCATGGGAGAGTCGTCCTCTGCTTAGGGGAATGATGCGGCTGCGGCCTCGTGCGCGAGGGTCGCCTTGTTCTTGCGACCGGAGGCAAGACGCGCGCACAGCCGGACTGCCTGCTCCAGCGCGCCGGTCGTAGCGACACCCTTCCCGACGATGTCGAACGCGGTGCCGTGCGCGGGGGTTGTGAACACCGTCCGCAATCCGCCGGTCACGGTCACGCCGCGATTGAAGCCCTTGAGCTTGGTCGCGATCTGACCCTGGTCGTGATACATCGTCAGGACGCCGTCGTAGTCGCCGGCAAAGGCTTTGAGGAAGACGGTATCCGAGGGGAAAGGACCCCGGCACCGGACCCCGCGCGCGGCCGCCCGTGCGACCGCGGGCGCGATGATCTCGATTTCCTCGCGGCCGAAAAGGCCATTCTCCCCGCCGTGCGGGTTGAGCGCGGCAACCGCGATGCGCGGCGCGTCGAAGCCGGCGCCGCGCATGGTGCGGTCGGCCAGTGTAATGGCCTGATCGATTCGCTCCGGCGTGATCTGGTCGAGCGCCGTCCGGAGCGATACGTGGGAGGTCACCCGCGACATCCACAGGTTGTCGAGAACGTTCATTTCACCGAAAAATCCCTGGTGCCCGGTGAGATGCGCGAACATCTGGTGCTCGTCGTTGAAGCGCCAGCCTCCGGCGTGGAGGGCGGCTTTGTTGAGCGGCGCGAAAGTAATGCCATCGATCCGTTCGGCGAGGGCAAGATCGATCATGTAGCGAAGAGTCTCGCCGCTGATGCGCCCCGATTCCGCCGACACGGCTCCCCGAGGCAGCGTCGATGGGTCGAGATTGCCAAGGTCGATGATCGGAATTTCGGTACGCGACCAGTCGACATCTTCCGGTGTCGGGTAGCTCCGCCATGCGACGCTGACCCCGGCATCGCGAGCGCCCTGCTCGAGCACCCGCGCGTCGCCGACCACCAGCAGGCGGGCCGCGTCTTCCAGGCGCCGATCGGCGAGCACGCGCGCGCACTGCTCGGCGCCGATACCGGTGCAGTCACCGAGCATCAGGCCCAGCAAAGGCAAGCCTCGGGTTTCGATGTCGGTCATGTCGACCTCCGATCGGTAAAGTAGTTGATCAGCAGGATCATCGCGAAGGTGATCAGCAGCATGGTAATGGAAAGCACTGCGATCGGTCCCCAGTCGTTGCTCTCGCGCAGATCGAACATGGTGACCGAAATCGTCTTGGTGCGCGCGGTGAACAGCAGAATCGTGGCTGAAAGCTCGCGAATCGATCCGATGAAGATGAAGATCCAGGTGGCGATCACGCCGTTTCGTATCAGCGGCGCGGTGATATCGAATAAAGCGCGCAGCCGCGTGGCGCCAAAAATGCGGCTCGCGTCCTCGAGCTCGGGGTGAACCGACTTGAGCGATGCGCCGATCTGCTGATAACCGACCGGAAGCTCCTTGGTCAGATAAGCAAGGAAGATGATCGACAGGGTTCCGTACAGAACGAAGGGCGGTTGCGTGTAGGAGAGAAAGAGGCCGACCGCGAGCACAATGCCGGGAATGGCGACCGGCGCCGTTGCCAGAAAACCGAGATAGCGATGTCCCCAGACCAGCTTGCGCAGACTCAAATAGCCTACGGTCGTCACCAGGACCGTGCCGGCGGTCGCCGCCGCAATCCCCAGGAGAAATGTGTTCTCGAACGCGAGCCTCGTCTGGCTGAATTCGAAAAACACGAAACGCCAGTGCTCAAGCGAAAGATTGCCGGCAACGGGACCGGACCAATTCTTCACGAAGGCCGTGCGTATCAGCACACCATACGGCAGCACGATCGATGAGCCGAGCACGAAAGCAAACAAGCCCAACGCCGGGATCGTCCATGCGCCGAGGTGAATCTGGCGTGTGCCGGTGCTCTTGCCGCCGATCACCGAATAACCGCGCCGGCCCATGATCGCGGACTGCGCCCGCAGCAATAGGACGGTGATGAGCAGCAGCGGCAACGAAACGGCAGCGGCCAATCCGAGCTGCGGCGGAAACTGGAACAGGCTCCAGATCTTCGTGGTCATGGTATCGATGCCGGCCGGCAATGCCAGGATGGCGGGCGTCCCGAACAGCGTCATCGACTGCAGAAAGGCGATCAGAAACCCCGCCAGCAGCGCCGGCACGACCAGCGGCAGCGTGATATCGAGCGCGGTGCGCCATGCGGGCGCGCCAAGAATTGCGGAGGCCTCCTCGAGCTCGCTGGGAATAACGTCGAGGCTGTTGGCCACGAAGGTGAACGCGTAGGGAAAAGTGTACAGAGCCATGACGAACACCATGCCGCCAGCGGAAAAAATGTTGATCAAGGGCGTGGCTTCGAACGGCTTCAGTCCGAACAGCGCGTAATACCATTGGTTG
>DASZZK010000344.1:0-6587 GCA_035544975.1 Casimicrobiaceae bacterium
CCCGTTCATACTGCGGCCGGTCGCGACCTCGCTCATGATGGTCGCGATCCTGCTCGCGGGGATCATCGCTTATCGCGTGCTCGCCATCTCGGCGCTGCCGCAAGTCGATTACCCGACGATACAAGTCATCACGCTCTATCCCGGCGCGAGCCCGGATGTCATCACCTCGTCGATCACCGCGCCGCTCGAGCGCCAGTTCGGCCAGATGCCGGGTCTGAAGCAGATGTCATCGACGAGCTCCGGCGGCGCCTCGGTCATCACCCTCCAGTTCGACCTCGACTTGTCCCTCGACGTCGCGGAGCAGGAAGTGCAAGCGGCAATCAACGCGTCCGGCAGCTTCCTCCCCGCCGACCTGCCGACCCCGCCCATCTACAACAAGGTCAATCCGGCGGACACGCCGATCATGACCCTGGCGCTGACGTCGAAGACGATGCCGTTGCCCAAGATCGAGGATCTGGCGGATACGCGACTCGCGACCAAGCTTTCCCAGCTTCCCGGCGTCGGCCTGGTCAGCATCACCGGCGGGCAGCGCCCCGCGGTGCGCATCCAGGCGAATCCAACCTCTCTCGCCGCGTACGGCCTGTCGCTGGACGACGTGCGCACCGCGATCAGCAATGCCAACACCAATCAGGCCAAGGGAAGCTTCGACGGCCCGACACGCGCATCGACCATCGACGCCAACGATCAGCTCAAATCGGCCGAAGAATACAAGAGCATGATCATCAGCTACAAAAACGGCTCGCCGGTACGGCTCAGCGATGTGGCCGATGTCATCGACGGCGCGGAAAACACCCGGCTCGCGGCATGGGCGAACCAGCTGCCGGCGATCATCGTCAACATCCAGCGCCAGCCCGGCGCCAACGTCATCGAGGTCGTCGACAGGATCAAGAAGCTGATGCCGCAGCTGCAGGCGTCGCTGCCCGCGGCGGTCGATATCGCCGTGCTGACCGATCGCACGATCACCGTACGGGCTTCCGTTCAAGACGTGCAATTCGAGCTCTTCCTCGCCGTCGCGCTGGTGGTGATGGTCATCTTCCTGTTCCTGCGCAGCCTGTCGGCGACCGTCATCCCGAGCGTGGCGGTGCCGCTGTCACTCGTCGGAACCTTCGGCGTGATGTACCTCGCCGGTTTTTCGATCAACAACCTCACGTTGATGGCGTTGACGATCGCTACCGGCTTTGTGGTCGATGACGCGATCGTGATGATCGAAAATATCGCCCGCTATATCGAGGCCGGCGAGAAGCCGCTCGCCGCCGCGCTCAAGGGCGCGGAGCAGATCGGGTTCACGATCATTTCACTGACCATCTCGCTGATCGCGGTGCTGATCCCGCTTTTGTTCATGGGCGACGTCGTCGGCCGGCTGTTTCGCGAGTTCGCGATTACCCTGGCTATCTCGATCCTCATTTCGGCGGTCGTATCGCTGACGCTGACGCCGATGATGTGCGCCAAGTTCCTCCGCCATACCCCGCAGGAGCGGCAGAGCAAGTTCTACCGGAAGAGCGGGGAGCTGTTCGACCGGGTCATCGCCCGCTACGGGAGCATGCTCAACTGGGTGCTGGACCGGCAGGCTGCGACGCTGATCGTGGCGGCGATTACGCTGATCCTCACCATCGTCCTCTACATTTTCATGCCCAAGGGTTTCTTTCCGATTCAGGATACCGGGGCCATTCAAGGGATCACCGAGGCACCGCAGACCATCTCGTTCGCGGCGATGGCGGAGCGCCAGCAGGCGCTCGCGCGCGTCGTCCTGCAGGATCCCGCGGTGGAAAGCCTTTCCTCCTTCATCGGCGTCGACGGCACCAACTCGACGCTGAACAGCGGCCGCATGCTGATCAATCTCAAGCCTCTTGCTCAGCGCAGCGCGCGGGCCGAGGAAGTGATTCGCAACCTGCAAACGAGGCTCGCCGACGTCGAGGGAATCACGCTTTACATGCAGCCGGTGCAGGATCTGTCGATCGAGGATCGTGTCAGCCGCACGCAATACCAGTTCACGGTGGAGGACACCAATCCCGACGAGCTCGCGGTGTGGGTGCCAAGGATCGTCGATCGACTGCGACAAGTCCCGCAACTCGCCGACGTCGCCACCGATCTGCAGAACGGCGGGCTGCAGGCATTCGTCGAAATCGACCGGGCGACGGCGAGCCGCTTCGGCATCACGCCGGCGGCGATCGACAACGCGCTTTACAACGCCTTCGGGCAGCGGCTGGTATCGACGATCTTCACCCAAACCAATCAATATCGGGTGGTCCTGGAAGTAGCGCCCGAGTTTCAGTTAGGGCCCGAATCGCTGGCGCAGATCTACGTGCCCGCGACCAATTCTGGCTCCGCGACGGCGAGCGCGGGATCGGTGCCGACAATCGGCGCCAATGCGTCCGCGGCGCTGGCGGCGCCCGGAGCGGGGACGACCTCATCCAACACGGGAGCGCAGGCGTCGCTGCAAGTCCCGCTCACGGCCATCGCACGCATCACCGAGCGCGCTTCGCCGCTGGTCGTCAATCACATCGGCCAGTTTCCGTCGGCGACCATCTCGTTCAATCTCGCGCCGGGCGCGTCGCTCGGCGACGCGGTGGACGCCATCCAGAAAACGCAAGCCGAAATCGGCCTGCCGGCGAGCGCGCAAATCCAGTTTCAGGGCGCCGCGGCGGCGTTTCGCGGTTCGCTCGGCAATGAGCTGTGGCTCATATTGGCCGCCATCGTCACCATGTACATCGTGCTCGGCGTGCTCTACGAGAGCTTCATCCACCCGATCACGATTCTCTCCACGCTTCCCTCGGCCGGCGTCGGAGCGCTTCTGGCGCTGATGATCTTCGGCAACGACCTTGGCGTAATCGCCATCATCGGCATCGTGCTGCTTATCGGCATCGTGAAAAAGAACGCGATCATGATGATCGACTTCGCGCTCGACGCCGAGCGCAAGGAAGGCAAGCCGCCGCGCGAGGCGATTTACCAGGCGTGCCTGTTGCGCTTCCGCCCGATCATGATGACGACCATGGCGGCGCTGCTCGCGGCGCTGCCGCTGATGCTCGGCTGGGGCGTGGGCTCGGAGCTGCGTCACCCGCTCGGCATCACCATGGTCGGAGGATTGATCGTCAGCCAGATGCTGACCTTGTTCACCACGCCCGTGATCTATCTCGCCTTCGACAGCCTCGCGCGCAGGGTCGAGAAGCGCGGCACGGCCAAGCAAGAGACGAAGCCTGAGCCGGCGGCTGGCGACTAGCATGCCCGATCAAGTGCCCGACGACGATTCGAACGCGCGCAGCGCGTCGTCATTTCAGGTCAATCTGTCGGCGCCATTCATCGACCGTCCGGTGGCGACGACGCTGCTCACGATCGGGCTCGCGCTCGCGGGCGCCGCCGCCTTTCGCCTGTTGCCGGTCTCGCCGCTGCCTCAGGTCGACTTTCCGACGATCTCGGTGTCCGCTTCGCTGCCGGGCGCCAGCCCCGAGACCATGGCCGCGACCGTCGCCACGCCGCTCGAGCGCTCGCTCGGCCGTATCGCCGGCGTGACCGAAATGACGTCGAACAGCTCGCTGGGATCGTCGCGGGTCACGCTTCAGTTCGAGCTCAGTCGCAATATCGATGGTGCCGCACGCGACGTGCAGGCCGCGCTCAACGCGGCGAGGAGCCTTTTGCCCACCGGGCTTCCCAGCAATCCGACCTACCGCAAGGTCAACCCCGCCGACGCTCCGATCATGATCCTGGCGCTTACCTCGGACACCCTGACGCAGGGCCAGATGTATGACGCGGGGTCCACCATCATCGCCCAGAAGCTCTCTCAGCAGCAGGGTGTGGGCCAGGTGCAGGTGGGAGGAAGCTCGCTGCCCGCGGTGCGGGTCGAGCTCAATCCGCAGACGCTCAACAAATACGGCATTGGCTTCGAGGATGTGCGCGCGGTTCTCGCCGCCACCAACGCCAACCGGCCGAAGGGGTCGCTGGAGTCAGCCGATCGCCACTGGCAGATCTACGCCAACGACCAGGCCAAGACGGCGGTCGAATATCTGCCGCTGATCGTTGCCTACCGCAACGGTGCGGCGGTCAAGCTCACCGACCTCGGCAATGTCGTGGACTCGGTGCAGGATCTTCGCAACGCGGGCTCCTCCAACGGCAAGCCTTCGGTGCTGATCATCATCAGCCGCCAGCCGAACGCCAACATCATCGAAACGGTCGACAGCATCGTCTCGATGCTGCCGCAGCTCCGCGCGTCCATTCCGAGCGCGATCAAAGTCGATGTGGTGATGGAGCGCACGACGACCATTCGCGCTTCGCTGCGCGATGTCGAGCGGACGCTGGTGGTGGCGGTCTGCCTGGTCGTCCTGGTCGTATTCCTGTTTTTGCGCAACTGGCGGGCAACGTTGATCCCCAGCGTTGCGGTGCCGGTATCGCTGATCGCGACTTTCGGGGTCATGTATCTGTGCGGCTTCAGCCTGAACAATCTCTCCTTGATGGCGCTGACCATTGCCACCGGGTTCGTGGTCGACGATGCCATCGTCGTGCTCGAGAATGTCTCGCGTCACATCGAGGAGGGAATGCCGCCGATGAAGGCGTCGCTGCAGGGCGCGCGCGAGGTCGGCTTTACCGTGCTGTCGATGAGCCTGTCGCTCATTGCCGTCTTCATTCCCATCCTGCTGATGGGAGGCATCGTCGGGCGCTACTTCCGCGAGTTCGCGGTGACGCTGTCGGTTGCGATTCTCATTTCGCTCGTGCTTTCGCTGACCATGACGCCGATGATGTGCTCGCGTCTGCTGCGCCCGGAAAAGGAGCAGCGCCACGGGCGCTTTCACACCTGGAGCGAGCGCGCGTTCGGCGCGATGCATCGTGGATACGAGCGAAGCCTCACCTGGGCGCTCGATCACGGGCTGGTCATGACGGCGATTCTTCTCGCGGTCGTGTGCCTGAACGTCTACTTGTACATCATTATCCCCAAGGGATTTTTCCCGACTCAGGACACTGGCCGGCTCCAGGGATTCATCCAGGCCGACCAGAGCATATCGTTCCAGGCGATGCAGCCGAAGCTGGCGAGCTTCGTCAACATCGTCCGCGCCGACCCGGCGGTCGAAAATGTGGTCGCGTTCACCGGCGGCGCGCAGCGAAATACCGGACAGATGTTTGTGCAGCTGAAGCCCTTGGCCGAGCGCAAGGAGGCCGCCGACAAGATCATCGCGCGCTTGCGTATCAAGCTCGCCAACGAGCCCGGGGCCAACCTCTTCCTCAACCCGGTGCAGGACATTCGCATCGGAGGAAGGCAGGCCAACGCGACGTATCAGTACACCTTGCAGGCGGACGACCTGAACGAGCTGCGAACGTGGGAGCCGCGCATACGTCAGGCGCTGAGCCAGCTGCCGCAGCTGGTGGACGTCAACACCGATCAGCAGGACAAAGGCCTGCAGACGTCGCTGGTCATCGATCGCGACACTGCGGCGCGGCTAGGCGTCTCGCCGAGGCTGATCGACACCACGCTGAACGACGCGTTCGGTCAGCGACAAGTCTCGACCATCTATTCGGCGCTGAACCAGTATCACGTGGTCATGGAGGCCGCACCGGAATACTGGCAGTCCGCCTCCTCTCTCGATCACGTGTACGTGAGCACCTCCAAAGGAGCACAGGTTCCGCTCTCCGCATTTGCGAGCTACGCCCGCACCAACACCTCGCTCGGCGTGAATCACCAATCGCAATTCGTGGCGTCCACCATTTCGTTCAATTTGCCGGAAGGCACGTCGCTCGGCCAGGCAACGCTGGCGGTCGAAGGTGCGCTCGCGCAAATCGGCGTTCCGGGTACCGTTCGTGGCAGCTTTCAGGGAACGGCACGGGCGTTCCAGGATTCCCTCAACAGCCAACCATGGCTCATTCTCGCCGCACTCATTACCGTTTATATCGTGCTCGGCGTGCTGTACGAAAGCTACGTGCATCCGATTACGATTCTGTCGACGCTGCCGTCTGCGGGCGTCGGCGCGCTCCTTGCCCTGTTGCTGTTTCAAAAGGAATTCAGCGTCATCGCCTTGATCGGCGTCATTCTCCTTATCGGCATCGTGAAGAAGAATGCGATCATGATGATCGACTTTGCGCTCGACGCAGAACGCAACCGCAACAAGAACTCGCGAGAGGCGATTTTCGAGGCCTGCCTCTTGCGCTTCCGCCCGATCATGATGACCACCATGGCCGCGCTCCTGGCCGCGGTGCCGCTCGCGCTCGGCACCGGGGATGGCGCGGAATTCCGTCAGCCCCTCGGCATTTCCATCGTCGGCGGGCTCATCGTCAGTCAGATGTTGACGCTGTACACGACGCCCGTCGTGTACCTGTATCTGGACAGGTTCAGCCTGTGGACGCGGCGCCTTCGCGAAGGCCGGCGACCGATGCCAAACGCGGCGGCCGAAACCGGGGACTAAAGCGGAATGACAGGCGAAGACGCAAAGCAGGCGCGCGCGCTGCGCAGAAGTCGCGCGGCATATACCGCCTGCGCGGCGTTCGCGCTGTTCGGATGCTCGGTCGGTCCGAACTATGTCCGCCCGACCGCGGAATCGCCTTCGTCGTACAAGGAAGCGGTTCCGTGGAAGCAGGCCGAGCCGCGAGATCAGGAGCCTCGCGGCAAG
>DASZZK010000345.1:0-2314 GCA_035544975.1 Casimicrobiaceae bacterium
ACCCGCTTGCCGATCTTGTCGACGTGTCCGAAGGAAACGCTCGACAGCCAGTCGATGCCGATGTGAATATTCTTTGCCGCTTCCTTGCGGCCGGGCAGATCCAGGTCACGACCGCGCGGCGCGCCGCTGCCCACCATTACCGCGTCGTAGCCTTCACCCAGCAATCCGGCAAGACTGTCGATGCGCGTGCCGCCGCGGAACTCGATGCCCATATCGAGGATATAGCCGACCTCCTCGTCGATCACCGTTTCCGGCAGGCGAAATTTGGGGATCTGGCTGCGGATCATCCCGCCCGCCTGCGCGTCCCCATCGTAGATCGTGCACTGGTAGCCGAGCGGCGCGAGATCGCGCGCGGCAGTGAGCGACGCCGGTCCGGCACCGACGAATGCGATGCGTTTGCCGTTTTTCCGGATGGCGCGTTTCGGCAGCCGGTGGCGGATATCGTCCTTCTTGTCGGCGGCGACGCGTTTCAGTCGGCAGATCGCGACCGGCTCGGGTTTGACGCCGTCTTCACCTTCCTCGACGCGTCCGCGGCGACACGCAGGCTCACAGGGCCGGTCACAGGTGCGGCCAAGAATTCCGGGAAAGACATTGGACTGCCAGTTGATCATGTAGGCGTCGCTGTAACGCCCGGCGGCGATCAACCGAATGTATTCGGGAACGGGAGTATGGGCTGGACACGCCCATTGGCAATCGACGACCTTGTGAAAGTAATCCGGTGTCGCGATGTCCGTCGGCTTCAAACCTTTTCCTCCGTCTAGGGAAGCGACCCGGCGTCTCGCGTCTATTCGCCGATCTGGCCTATCGAAGCTTAGGCTTCACGCGTGTCGGGGCTCCACTTAAGTGCCGCGATATTACGCCTCCCGCACTCTGGTGAAAAGGTCTTTGCTTTCAATCACGCCCAGTGTGGTTATTGAAGTGTCGCCTAAACAAGCCTGCAGTCGTTCGAACGCGCCCCCGATGAGCGCCGCCCGACCCCGGTCTCAAGTCCCTGGGAGGCCATGCGCCACGGGGAAGAAGAACTCCTTCCAGCTCGCCGGCTTGGTCTTGATCAGCCCGGTCTTGAACATGAGGTTGGCGAACACCATGGTCGCGTTGGGAGTTGTCGAGTACACAACGTTCGGCGCTTTGATCATGATGACAATCTCCTCGACCGAATATTTCTCCTTGGTCGCGTCGAGGTAGATTTTTGCAGCACCTGCCGGATCGCGCGCGATGAGCTGGTCGGCCTCCTCGAGCGCGGCGACGAACGCGGCAATCGTTTTCGGGTTTGCGTCGTAGAACTTGCGCGTGCCGAAGACCACCGCATTGCTCGCCGGGCCGCCGAACACGTCGCTCGAATCCAGGACCAGGTGCACTCCCGGGGCCTTCAACTCGCTGTATTGATACGGCGGTGCCGAAAAATGGCTGTTGACCTCGCTGCTGCCGTTGACCACCGCGATCATCGCGTCCGGATGTCCGAGCTGAATCGTCATCGGGTCAAGCTTATCGCGCGAGGCTTCGCCATACATCTTTTCCATGGCCATTTTGAGCACCATGGCCTGGCTCGATACCTTGATCGTGGGTACCGCAATCTTGTCCTTGTCTGTGAAATCCTTGAGCGTCTTGACGTTGGGATCGCGTGTCACCAGCAGCATCGGCAAGCCGCCGACGCTGGTCACGCCGTTCACCTGACCCTTGGTGCGCTCCCACAGCAGCAGCATATTGGAAACACCGCTGGTCACCAGATCGACGCTGCCCGACAACAGCGCATCGGTCGCGGCGCCGCCGCTGTTGAACGTGATCCAGGTCATCTTGAATTCGGGGAGCCCTGCGGCCTTGGCGTGCTTTTCGACCAGCTTGTTCTGCTCCATGACGACCAGCGGGAGATAAATGATGCTGGGCTGCTTGGTGATGCGCAGCTCGGAGACTTCCGCGCTGGCAGCGCCGGCCATGACGAGCGCGAGAAGCGCGGCGACTGTGCATTGCGCAAGCGCCGTCTTCAGCTTGATCATCGGCATTGTCATCTGAATGTTCCTCCTTGAATTTCGGGCATTTTCGCAGCAGTTCGATATCGAACGCCGGATCATTTCTCGCTCCGCCGTTGTCGCCATTCACGATAACGCGCCAGCGTGTCCGCGTTCGGCGGATAGGTGCCTGGCAAAGCCCGCCCTCCGGCGATTTCGCCGAGCACGAATTGCTCGAGCGTTTCCTGCTCGTGCGCGTCGCGGGCAACCTCGTCGGCCAGGTGCAGCGGGATCACCACCACGCCCTCGCCGTCGCCGACCAGAACGTCGCCGGGAAACACCGCCACGCCGCCGCACGCGATGGGCAG
>DASZZK010000346.1:0-4028 GCA_035544975.1 Casimicrobiaceae bacterium
GTGCCGCCGCCCACGCCCGTGCGAAGTTGTCGAGCGTCAGCGGAGCCGTCGGGACGAAATGCGTCGAGTACTCGCCCGGATGGAATGCGGTCCAGACCGCATACGCCAGCGGCAGAATCCACAACGCGCCGAGAAGCCACGCGCCGGTCGTTTCCAGCCCGCGGCCTACATGGACCGCACGCGACGAAAGGACAGCGCTCATTGGTAATGCACCTTCCGTTCCAGAAACCAGAACTGAAGCAGCGCGACCACGCCCAGGAGGAGCAGCAGCACCATGGTCAGTGCCGCGGCATACGCCGAATCCCAGAACCGGAAGCCGATTTCGTAAATGTAGTAGAGCAGGAGCTCGGTCGCGTTATCGGGACCGCCACGGGTCATCACCACCACGTGATCGACCAGGCGGAAGGCATTGATGACCGCATTGACGAGCACGAACAAGGTCGTCGGCATCAGCAGCGGCAGCGTAACGCGCCGGAAAAAATAGGCGCGCGACGCGCCTTCGATCGCCGCCGCCTCGGCAAGCTGCGGCGACATCTGCTGCAGTGCCGCCAGGTAGAAGATCATGAAAAACCCAGCTTCCTTCCAGACGGTGACCACCATCAGCGCAGCCAGCGCGCTGTTCTTGCTGCCGAGCCAGTTATGCGCAGGCAGACCGAAGGCGCCGGTTATCTGCTCGAGTAGCCCATACTCGGGCGTGTAGAAAAAGAGCCAGATATTGGCCACCGCGATCATCGGCAACACCGTGGGCGTGAAGTAGGCGAGCCTCAACAAGCCGCGGCCGGCGATCTTTCCGTTGACCCAGACGGCCATCAACAGCGCCAGCGCGATCGACAGCGGAATCGTGCCCAGCGCGAACCACAGGTTGTTGGCGAGCGATTGCCAGAAGATAGGATCGTCGGCGAGCTGAGCGTAATTGTCGACGCCGACAAACGTCGACGCCCGCGATCCTCTCGGGGTCGAGCGGAAGCTGTGCCAAAGCGTGGCGATCGCCGGGTAGTGGGTAAAGAGGGCGAGCAACACCGCGGCTGGCAGAAGAAGGAGCCAGCCGTAGAGCCACTGCGCGGAACGAGTCACCTGACCGACGCCCTCTCCCCGATCATTTTCGATACGGCCGAAGCAGGCGCTCGGCCTCGCGCTGCGAGTCCTTCATCGCCTGCTCGGCGCTCTTGGTGCCGGTCAGCCCGGCCTGCAAGCCATCGTTGAGCGCCTTGGTCACGCGCTGATTGTCGTGGGTGGACAATTCGGCCACGGCATACTGCAGCTGGTCGCGCGCGACCGCGGCGGGCGGAAAGTCCGTCACATATTTTTTCATCACCGGCGTTTCCCATGCGTCGGGACGCACCGCGACGTAGCCGGTGTCGATACCCCATTGCGCGGCGCGCGCCGGTGAGGTAATCCACTTGATGAACTTGAACGCCGCGGCCTGCTGCTCCGGCTTGGCCTGCTTGAAGAGATAGAAGTTGCCGCCACCCGTCGGGCTGCCGCGGCGCTTGTTCGCCGGCAGCATCGCGACACCGAAGTCGAATTTGGCGTTGTTCTTGATGTTGGTGAGGTTACCGGTCGTGGTCCATATCATCGCGACCTTGCGCTCGAAAAAATCCTTCGGCGTCGTACCCCACTCGACGATCCCTTCCG
Organism: Casimicrobiaceae bacterium; assembly: GCA_035544975.1. Classification (GTDB taxonomy): domain Bacteria; phylum Pseudomonadota; class Gammaproteobacteria; order Burkholderiales; family Casimicrobiaceae; genus PALSA-1003. Next base: position 1,636 of record DASZZK010000346.1, read on the forward strand.
GGTGGACCTTGTACTTGGCGGTGAGATCCATCCAGTATTGCAAGGCCTCGATCACCGCGGGCTTGTCGTAGTAGGTTTCGGTTCCGGCGGAGTTCATCAACTGGACGTCGTTCTCGGTGGTGAGCCCCTGGAACAGCCAATAGGGAAATCCCGATGCGGGGATCTGCACGCCCCATTGCGTGACCTTGCCGGACGCGTCGCGCTTGGTGAGCTTTTGCGCGTACTCCGCCATTTCCTTCCATGTCGCGGGCGGTTTGTTGGGGTCGAGCCCCGCGTCCTTGAACATTTCCTTGTTGTAGTAGAGGACGATGGTGGAGCGCTGGAACGGAATGCCCCAGGTCTTGCCGCCGGTCTGGCTGTTCTCCATGAACGCGGGATAAAAGCCTTTCAGCCAGGCCTGGTCTTCCGGCGTCTTGATCAGGGGATCGAAAGGAACGATTGCCTCCTCGTCGATCAAGGTGAACATGTCGGTGGACAGAAGCACCGAAGTCGTCGGCGCATCGTTGCTCTTGACCGCGGTCAGCGCCTTGGTGATCGACTCCTGGTAGCTGCCGGAGTAGATCGGCTTGACCTTGATTCCCGGATTCTCTTTTTCGAAGTCGGCGGCGAAGTTGTCGATCAGCTTGGTAATGGGTCCGCCGACGGCGACCGGGTAATAAAATGAAATCTCGACCGGTGCCTGGGCGAGCGTCGCGCTCGAGAGAGCGGCGGCGGCAACGGCGATGAACCAGCCCCAGAGCGTGTTGCGTTTCATGATGCTTCCTCCTCGTAGAAAACGGTCAAAATTAGGCAAACATCGTTGCGCCTTGATGAAGCGGTTCTGTCGCGAGGCGGATCCCGGTTGTGGCGTCGAAGAAATGGCTCGCACCGCGTGCCCAGCCCAAGCGCACGGAATCGCCGCTGGACACGCCGACGCGGCCCGCAACGCGCGCCGTCAGGAGTTGTCCGCCGATGCGGCAGAGCAAAATCGAGTCGGCGCCCAGGTATTCGACGCTCTCGACTCTCGCGGTAAATGCGCCGTCGCGCGCCAACGTCACATGCTCGGGACGAACGCCGAGCATTCCCCCGGCCCATTCGATGGGAGCAACGCCGGGACCCTCGGTACCGGCGACGACCGCTTCGGCGCCGGCCTTATCCAATCGAAGCAGATTCATCGGCGGTGTGCCGATAAAGCGCGCGACAAAGGTGTTGGCGGGCGTTTCGTACAGGTCGACCGGCGCGCCGTTCTGCTCGATTCGGCCGCCGGACAACAGGATGACGCGGTCGGCCATCGACATGGCTTCGACCTGATCGTGCGTCACGTAGACCATGGTGATGCCGAGCTGCCGCTGCAGGTTTCGAATTTCGAGGCGCATTTCCTGCCGCAATTGCGCATCGAGGTTCGACAAGGGCTCGTCCATCAGGCACACCGGCGCTTCGGCGATGAGCGCCCGACCGAGCGCGACCCTCTGTTGCTGACCGCCGGAGAGCTGCGCCGGCTTTCGATCGAGAAGGCCCGACAATCCCAGAAGCTCCGAGACGCGTTTCAGCCGCCGCTCGCGGTCGGCGTGGCCGGTCTTGCGCACGCGCAGCCCGAAGACGATGTTTTCCAGTACGCTCAAGTGCGGAAACAGGGCGTAGGACTGGAAGACCATCGAAATTCTGCGCCGCGCCGGCGGCAGATGGGTCACGTCGCGGCCGTCGATCCATATCCTGCCGGTGTCCGCGTGGTCGAGCCCGGCGATCAGCCGCAGCGTGGTCGACTTGCCGCAGCCCGAAGGGCCGAGAAGCACATTGAGCGTTCCCGGCTCGAGCGCGAAGGAAATGCTGTCAACGGCGCGAACCTGCCCGCTTGCGGTGGTCCAGTGCTTGCTGACGTTCTCGACAGCGATCGCCGACACCAGAGGACCCTTTGACGGGACGTGCGGTTGATGGACTTGTTCGCCGAAATGCTCGGGCGACCTCGATGCCATCCGAGCCGGCGCTGAATGATAGCAAAGGTGCCGGATCAAGCCCTTATGCGAAAAGCGTCGCCAGCGCGGCGCCCGGGTCCGCGGCGCGCATGAATGCCTCGCCGACCAGAAACGCGTGTACGCCGCGAGTGCGCATGCGGGCGACGTCCGCCGGAGCGAGGATGCCACTCTCGGTGACTATCAGGCGATCCGCCGGGATGCGCGGCAGGAGCTCGAGCGTTGTCTCCAGCGAGACCTCGAACGTGCGCAGGTTGCGATTGTTTATTCCGATCAGGGGCGTCGCAAGCTTAAGCGCCCGGTCCAGCTCCGATCCATCGTGGACTTCAACCAGAACGCCCATGCCGAGCTCGTGCGCGGAAGCTTCGAGGGCAGCCAGCCGCGCATCGTCGAGCGCGGCAACGATCAACAAAATGCAATCGGCGCCCAGCGCTCTCGACTCCA
>DASZZK010000347.1:0-3451 GCA_035544975.1 Casimicrobiaceae bacterium
GACGTCTTCTCGCGCCGCGCGCTGCTCGTCGAGCACGAAGGGCAGCCAGCCGGGCGTATCGAGCGTTGGCGGCGGCTCGGCGGCATCAACGGGAAGAAAATAGTTGGCGCGCTCCCAGTTCAATTTGCTTCCAAAAACCGCGCCTTTGGCCCTGAGCCGGTCATAGAGCGGCGAACGCCGCAACGGACGCACCGTGGAGAGCTCCTCGCGCGGCCAGCGCATTGCGTAATGCAGCCCCAGGGTCTCCGCGGTGCGATCGTGCAGATGGGCGCGGTTGGCGTGCAAGGGCGCAAATCGCCGGATATCGACATCCCACAAATCGATCGGCGCTTCACCGCCGACGATCCATTCCGCGATCAGTCGACCGGCACCGCCGGCGTTGGCGATGCCCGCGGAATTGAACCCGGCGCAGACAAAGTAGCGGCGCAATTCCGGTGCCTCGCCGAGGATGAAATTGCCGTCGAGGGTGAAGCTCTCGGGACCGTTCAATAGCATCTTGATCTCGGCGGTTTCGAGGCAGGGCGTCCGATGGATCGCGTTAGTCATCAAGGGCTCGAACTGATCCCAATCCTCCGGCAGCAGCTGAAACTCGAAGCGCTCGGGAATTCTGGTTACCTTCCACGGTTTGGCCACCGGCTCGAATCCGCCCATCACCAGCCCGCCGACTTCCTCCTTGTAGTAGATGTAGCCGTCCGGATCGCGCATCACCGGCAGATCGGGATGGACGCCGGGAATCGGCCGGGTCACGACGTAGAAATGCTCGGCCGGGAACAGCGGCACGTTGACACCGGCGAGCTTGCCGAATTCGCGCGCCCATACTCCGCCGCAGTTCACCAGGCTTTCGCAGCGCAACGCGTATTCTTCGCCGCCGTGGCGATAACGCACCCCGGCAACGGCTCCCTTCTCGACGATGACACTGGTGACTTGCGCGTCCTCGACAATGCGTGCGCCTCCGAGGCGCGCGCCCCTGTCGAGTGATTGCGTCAGATCGGTCGGATTGGCCTTGCCGTCGCCGGGAATCCATACCGCCCCGGTAAGATCGTCGGTGCGCAGCAGCGGATAAATATCGCCCGCTTCGGCCGGAGTGATGAACTCGAAATCGATGCCAAAGCTCCTGGCGCGTGCCATCTGCCGCTTGAGCAGCTTGAGTCTTTGCGGCGTCTTGGCCACATTCAAGCTGCCGCATTGCTTCCATCCGGTCGCGAGGCCGGTCTCGGCTTCGAGCGTGGAATACAACTCGATGCCGTAGCGGCTCATGCGCGTCGCGTTGCGGGTCGCGCGCAGCTGTCCGACCAGCCCGGCCGCATGCCAGGTCGTGCCGCAGGTGAGCTTGCCTTGCTCGAGCAGCACGACGTCGGTGCATCCGAGCTTGGTGAGGTGATACGCGGTGCTCGCACCGGCGATGCCGCCGCCCACGACGACGACTTGCGCGTTCAGGGGAGAGACCACGTTTTCGGTCATCGGGGCTTCAAGAAAGTTGGAAGGTGGGCCGAAAACGTGGTCTGTCCCCGGATGCTAGCCCAGTTTCAGCGCGGCGATGCCGGCGACGACGCTTGCCGCGCCGGCCAGCCTGCGCCAGCCAAATCCTTCTTTGAGCCAGAGCGCGCCGAGCAACGCGGCGAACAGCACCGACGTCTCGCGCAGTGCGGCAACGGCGGCGATGGGCGCTCGCGTCATGGCCCAAAGCACGATCCCGTACGCGGCCAGACTGCAGCCGCCGCCCACCAGTCCGATCCGTACGCTGCCGCGCAAGTAGGCGAGCGCGGGCCTGCCGCGCCGTACGATCACCCAGACGACAAACGGAATGCCCTCGAGGAAGGTCAGCCAGGTGACGTAGCTTATGGCGTTGCCGGACGCGCGCGCCCCGGCACCGTCGACCAGCGTGTATGCGGCAATAATGCATGCGTTGGCGAACGCCCAATAGGCGGCAGCACGCGGATGAGCGCGTCGCTGGACAAAGGCGATGCTGACGATACCGAGCGAGATCAGCGCGATGCCGACCGCCATCTGCGCGCTGGGCAACTCGCGCAACACGATGGCGCCCAGGATCGTGACCAGCAGCGGCGCCGTTCCGCGCATCAGTGGATAAGCAAAGGACAGGTCGCCGGTGCGGTACGCCTGCGACAAGGTGACGTAGTAGCCGAAATGGATCACCAATGACGCGGCGATGTAGGGCCATGCGTCGAGGACCGGCAACGGAACGAGGCCAACGAACACCAGCCCCCACAGCGATGAACCCGCGGCCACTGCGGTCGTGTCCAGCAGAGCGTCACCGCCCGCCGACGACTTGAGCAGCGCGTTCCAGCTTGCATGAAGAAATCCGGCACCGATTACCGCCAGCGTGACGCCGAGGGAAAGCTCCATTAGCAGTTCGTTGAAATTCGATTCATTTTGGGCGAACCTGGTTCGGTACCAACATGTCGGCCCCGTAGAACGGGCTACAAGCGATTATTTCTCGCGCGGAGGGGTCCGAACACCCGAAATCCGAGTGTGTTTACCACCGCACTTCGCTTTTCAACAAACTGTTAGGGCCTGTTCGCACCAAATGCCTGCACGCGGCGGGGGAGCGCCGGTCTCAGGGCTAGGCGCGGGCGACGCGATTGGGTCGCACCCAATAAGGAGGCCGCAACGCCGCCCTGGGACCGGCGCTCCCCCGCCCCTTCGGGTGATCCTTCAGAAAGCCCGCAGGCCGCGTTGCAGCTCGTTGCGAGGCGGTAAGCCTCGCTTCCTCGCCGCGCCTTGCCTGCGGGCTTTCTGAAGGTCACGCGTGCAGGCATTTGGTGCGAACAGGCCCTAAGCCGTTCGCGGCTTGCGCTTTTGCCAGGAATCCTTGGACCCCTGACCCTCGGGCATCGCGGACTCCTCGGGTGGCGGTGCGGGCGGCGCCGGCGCTTCCCGCAACCGGGTCTTGGCCAGCACTCCAGCCTGCTCGAGGATCGGATAGGCGATGGAACAGATATGCGAATTGATGCGCTTCAAGTCACTGATCAGATCGAGGTGCAGCGATGAAGTCTCGATGCTCTGCAAGGTGTTGATGGAGAGGCGCTCGATGTGCGAATCGGCGTACGCGCGCTCGAGATCGCGAAAAAGCACCTTCTCGGCCAGGAGCTGCTGGGCGCTGGCGAGGTCTCCGTGGAGAAACACGCTCATCCCCAATCGCAGGTTGGCGATCAGGCGCCCGTGCAGGTCGAATATCTCCTGCATGCCTGCCGCGGAAAAACTGCGGCCTTTGTCGATCTTTTTTTCCTCGAGGTCGGTCACGACGCGCTCGACGATGTCTCCCACCTGTTCCATGTTGATGGTGAACGACACGATGTCGGCCCAGCGGCGGCCTTCTTTTTCGTCGAGCGCTTCGCGGCTGACCTGGGTGAGGTAGAGCTTGATGGCCGTGTAAAGGTCGTCGACGATGTCGTCCATCTTGCGTATTTTCTCGGCCAGTTCGCGGTCATTG
>DASZZK010000348.1:0-4472 GCA_035544975.1 Casimicrobiaceae bacterium
TCCGTCACGATGCCCGCGTCGTTGAGGGTTCGCAGCACTTCCAATCCGGCGAGCACGCCGTAGTTGCCGTCGAATTTGCCGCCCGACGGTTGCGTATCGATATGGCTCCCGGTCAGCACGACACGCGCCGCGGGATCGCGGCCGGGCCGCGTCGCGAAAATGTTGCCTGCACCGTCGATTTCGATGCGGCTACCGGTTTCCTTGAGCCAGCCGACGACGAGATCGCGGCCCTGCCCATCGAGGTTGGTGAGCGCAAGCCGCCGCACGCCTCCCTTGGGCGTGGCGCCGATTTTTGCCAGCTCCATGAGCGATAGCCACAGGCGGGCGCCATCGACTCGAAGCGAGCCTGTGGCGCTGTCCGGGGAATGAAGCGCATCGGCGGGTGTCGTCATCGTCAGTCCTGCTCACTCATCAGCTTGCCCGCTTTCACCGAGCCGCGCATGTATCCATTCGGCGGCGCGCAGCGTCGCACGATCGGCGCCGACGGCGCCGACGACGCTGACGCCGACGGGCAATCCGTGCGGCCCGTGCGCGACAGGCACATGCACGACGGGAGCGTGCAACAGCGTCCATATCCGGTTGAACAGCGGATCGCCGGTGGCAGCGATCCCCTCAGGCGCCTCGCCCACGGCGCTGGGCGCGACCAGCACGTCGAACGTGTTGAAGATCTCCGGAAGCATCACGCGGCAGGTCCGAGTCAGTGAGCGCCCGGCATCGTATTGCTGCGGCGACACCGCGAGGCCCGCATCGATCATCCTGGTCATGTCCGCGCTCAATTCTTTACGGTGCGCGAGATATTCGTGCGACAGGGATTTCGCGACTTCGAACACCATAATCGCCGTCTGCGCCGCAGCGAGGCCCGCAAACGGCGGCGGCAGCGTCACGTCCCGGACGCTCGCGCCAGCGGCGCGCAGCCGCTCCGCCGCGCCTTCGAACATCGCGACCGTTTCGGGTTGCGCGCGATTCCATTCGTAGGTTCTGCACATGCCGATTCGCGGAGCATCAGCCGTCGCCGAGTCGGTCAGGAGCTCGTGCCGGTCGGTGAGCGCGGCCACAAACAGCGCGACATCGGGCACGCTGCGGGCGAGTACGCCGATGGTGTCGAGCGTATCGGAGATCATCTTGACGCCGACGCGAGCCACCAGGCCGAAGGTCGGCTTGTATCCGACCACGCCGCAAAACGCCGCGGGCCGCACGGTCGACCCCGCCGTCTGCGAGCCGAACGCGAGCGGAACCATGCCGTCGGCGACCGCGGCTGCGGAGCCCGACGACGAACCTCCGGGCGTGTGCTGCAAGTTTCGCGGATTGCGTGTCGGCCCGGGGTGGAAGGTCGCGAACTCCGTCGTGACGGTCTTGCCGACGACGATCGCGCCTGCTGCTCTCGCAAGCGCGACGCATGCGGCGTCCCAAGCGGGACGATGCTTGGCATAGATCGGCGACCCGTAACTTGTTGGCATGTCGAAGGTGTCGAACAGATCCTTGACCGCAATCGGGAGCCCGTGCAGCAAGCCCGTCGAGGGTTGCGCATCGAGCGCGCGGGCGCGCTGCATCGCCGCGCCGGTGTCGAGGAAAGTCCAGGCGTGCACCGCGGATTCGCGCTCCGCAATGCGCCCGAGGCAGTCTTGGAGCAGCGACACCGCCGTGATCTCCCGCGTCGCCAGCTTGCGTGCCGCAGCAGTTGCGTTCAGAAGATTCAGGCTCCCCACCTTAGTCGCTCCTTTGTGCGCACGCTTCAGTGATGCGCAATGCTTGCTGTTGCAATCGGTACGTCGCGCAGGTGACACGCAACCCAGTGCGCCGGCGACGCTTCCTTGAGCACCGGTTCTTCGACCTTGCAGCGATCGAAGGCATAGGGACAGCGGGTATGGAAGCGGCAACCCGCGGGCAGCTCGATGGGGCTTGGCACATCCCCGGCGAGGATGAGGCGTTTTCGACGCGCGGTGGGATCGGGAACCGGCACCGCCGACAAGAGCGCTTCGGTATAAGGGTGCAGCGGGCTTGCAAACAAGGCACGGGTCGACGCAATCTCCACGATTCTGCCGAGATACATCACCGCGACGCGGTGGCTGATGTGCTCGACCACCGCCAGATCGTGGGCAACGAAGAGATACGATAGACCGAATTCCCGCTGAAGATCGACCAGCAGGTTGATGACCTGCGCCTGGACCGAGACGTCGAGCGCGGACACCGGCTCGTCACAGACGATCAATCTGGGCTGTGGCGCGAGGGCGCGGGCGATGCCGAGGCGCTGCCGCTGTCCGCCGGAAAATTCGTAGGGATACTTGGTCATCTGGTCGGAGCGCAGGCCCACTTTCTCGAACAGCGAAAGCACCCGTTTTTCGATTTGCGCGCCCGTTGCCTGTTCGAAATTGCGGATCGGCTCCGCCACGATGTCTGCCGCTCGCATGCGCGGATTGAGCGACGCATAAGGATCCTGAAACACCGCCTGCAGCTCGCGCCGATAGGGCCGCATGGCGCCACCCCTGAGTTGATCGATTCGCTGTCCTCGCCACAGGATCCTTCCCGAGGTCGGCTCGACCAGCCTGAGCACGGTCTTGCCGAGGGTGGTCTTGCCGCAGCCGCTTTCGCCAACAAGGCCAAGGGTTTCCCCTTCGGCGATCGCGAAGCTGACATCATCGACCGCATGCACCTCTCCCCGTGCGCGACCGAGGACCCCGCCGCGGACGGCATAATGTTTGGTCACATTCGCCACCTCCAGCAGCGGGCCCGCTATTGTCATGGCGACTGACCTCCCCGGGCCGCTCTCCATCATACGATCGCGTCCGCGAGCAAACGCTCCGACTCCCAGCAAGCCGCGCCATGGCCGGGCGTCTTTTCCTCGAACGGAGGATATTCGTTCTGGCAGCGCACGGTGGCGTAAGCGCAACGGGGTGCGAACGCACAGCCGACGATTCTCTCCGACAGTGACGGCACGGTGCCGGCAATTTCGGTCAGCCGCGTACCCGCGCCCCGGCTGGCGGCGCCGAGCTTCGGGATCGAGTCGAGCAATCCGCGAGTATAGGGATGGCGGGGATTCGCAAACAAGGCTTCGACCGGCCCTTCCTCGACCTTGCGTCCCGCGTACATCACCACCACGCGCTGCGCCATCTCCGCCACTACACCCAGATCGTGGGTGATCAGCATAATGGCAGCACCGGTTCTAGCTTTGAGCTCCCGCATCAAGTCGAGGATCTGCGCCTGGATGGTGACGTCAAGAGCCGTGGTCGGCTCGTCGGCGATCAACAGTCGCGGCTCGCAGGCGAGTGCCATCGCGATCATGACCCGCTGCCGCATTCCTCCCGAAAGCTGGTGCGGATACTCTCCAACGCGGCGTTCCGGTTCCGGGATTTTGACCAGCCTCAGCATCTCGATCGCACTGCGCATCGCTTCTTCGCGCGAAAGACCGCGGTGAAGGATCAGCACTTCGGCAATCTGGCGGCCGATGGTCAACACCGGATTGAGCGAAGTCATCGGTTCCTGGAAGATCATGGAAATGGCATCGCCGCGAACTTCCCGCATCTCCGCTTCCGATAACTTGAGCAGATCGCGTCCCTCAAACACGACGCTCCCCTCGACCGTTCGTCCGGGTGGCGATGCGATCAGGCGCAGAATCGAAAGTGATGTGACGCTTTTGCCGCAACCGGACTCGCCGACGATGGCGAGCGTCTCCCCGCGCACGACGGAAAAGGAGACGCCGTCGACGGCGCGCACCACCCCGTCGCGGGTGAAAAAATAAGTCTTCAATCCCCTCACGTCAAGAAGCGCGGATGTTGGTACGTACGCCGTTTTCATGGCTTCACATGCGTCGAGCAAGCCGCGGGTCGAGCGCATCGCGCATGCCGTCGCCGAGCAGGTTCACCGCGAGCACCGTCAGCGACAAACAGATGCCGGGAAAAAGGATGAGGTAGCCCGCGATCTGAATCAGGCTTCGGCCTTCGGCCATGATGTTGCCCCAGCTGGGAATGTTGGGCGGCGTACCGGCTCCGATAAACGAGAGTATCGCCTCGGTGATCATCGCCGACCCGCAGACATAGGTTCCCTGCACCAGCAACGGGGCGACGATGTTGGGCAGGATGTGGCGCATCAGGATGCGGGGCAAGGTCGTGCCGGATGCGATGGCGGCCTCGACGTAGGGCTGCTCGCGCAGCGTCAACACGAGGCTGCGCACGAGCCGCACGACGCGCGGCACTTCGGCCAGCGTGATGGCCGCGATGACGTTGCCCACGCTCGCCTTGGTAAGCGCCATCAACGCGATGGCGAGCAGCACCGAAGGGATCGACATCAGCCCGTCCATCACCCGCATCACGACTGCGTCGAGAGCGCGGACATAGCCCGTCACCAGTCCGATCGCCACGCCGAGCAGGGTCGAGAACATCGCGACCGCAAGGCCCACGATCAGCGACACCCGCGCTCCATACACCACGCGGCTGTAAACGTCGCGACCGAGCATGTCGGTGCCGAACCAGAAGTCA
>DASZZK010000349.1:0-2177 GCA_035544975.1 Casimicrobiaceae bacterium
CCATGATGATGATGATGACCACGAACGACACCGCCTGGATGGCGAGCAGGATCGCCTCGGTCATGGCCACGAATCCGAGCTGGAACGCCTTTTCGGTCTCGGTCAGCGTCTCGGCCAGCGAGTTCTTGAACACGGCGTCGATTGCCGCCGACACCGGCGCCGCCTGGCCGGGATCCTTGAGCTGCACGATGAACACGCCGGTCTGGTCTCCCCGTCGCGGGAAGCGCTTCTTGATAGTCTCGTTGAGCAATGCCCAGTGAAAGAACATGGTCGATTGATCGGTGCCCTTGTCCGCCCCGTCGTAAATGCCGCGCAGATTGAACGTCCAGGTGCCGGGGAAGATGGTGCCGCGCAGCGGAATCTGGTCGCCGACCTTCCAGCCGTACTTGTCCGCGAGCTTGCGCCCGACGATGCAACCCTGACGATCGACGAGGAACGCCTTCTTCTCTTCCGGCGAAAGCACGAACTCGGGATAGGCATCGAGGTAGGTGGGAGCGTCGATCGCGAACTGGGGAAAGAAATTGCGCTCGGTGATGTAGACGCCGCCGAACCAGTTTGCCCACGACACGCCGGTCACGCCATCGACCTGCCGTATGCGCTTCGCGTAGTTGAGCGGCAGCGAAAAGACGAGAGAGATCGAATTACGCGTCACCAGCCGGGCGCTCGAGCTTGCGTTGGCGCCCGCGTACCAGGCGTCGACGATGGTGCGCAACAGGCCGAACGCGGTGATGGCGACAACGATGCCGACGACGGTCAGGATTGTGCGCAGCTTGTGCCGCAGCGAATTCTTGAGGATGAGGCGGAGCAGATACACGAAGACGCAGCGGACGATGCGGCGGGCGGAAGCGCGAAGCTTACCGCAAACGGCAACCCGCGCGCGAAGGCTTTTCGGACCGGCGGCATGGAACTTGCTCGATAGGGACTGGAGCCGCTTGGAAGCCTGTTCAAGATAGACACGGGTGCCCGAGAACGGCATTTGCTGACCCACCGACCGAGGGATCGCCTTGCGACACTTCGCTCTGATCCACCGAATATCCATGCTCGCCTTTGTTGCGCTGGCAGGCGTTTTTCTCCACCCGGGGTCCGTCTCGGCTGTGGCGCTGGGCAACATCGCGCTGCAATCGTCGCTGGGACAGCCGCTGCGGGCGGTGATCCCTGTCGCGCTGAGCGCTGGCGAAACCCTCAACACCTCCTGTTTGAAGCTGGTCCGTGACCCGGTGGGTGGTACACCACAAGTACTGACGGGCAAGGTCAGTGTTGAACGGAACGCGGCTAGCACGCAATTGATCGTGACCACGCCGCGCGCCATGAACGAGCCTGCGCTGCGACTCTCGGTGCAGACTGGATGCGGCGGCGATACCACGCGCCGCGATTACGTATTGCTGCTCGATCCGCAGGGAATCGAGTCGAGCGCCGTGGTGGCCTCCGCCGATCTCGACGAATTCAGGAATTACGCTGGCGCACACCCAGTCACCGCGCGTCGCGCTCAACGGGTCGTGGCTTCGACGGCTCCGTCTTCATCTTCCGCTCCTTCGCCGACCACTTTCACGCCCATCGACCCGCCCGCGCCCGTCGCGGTCGCTCGAACGCAAAAGGCCGCTCCTGTCGCCGAGGTGGTTGCGCTGACGGAGCCTCCACGCGAGCCGGTGGCCCTGATCGCGGCGCAGCCGAGCAGGGGATTCATTCCCGAGGCAGCGGCAGCGTCGCTCTCTCGTGTGTCAATGGAGGGCTCGAATACGAATAGGCTTGCCGCCTTGCCTCCAACCGCGCTGGTCCACACGCGAGCTGAAGTCCCGGATGCGACGCTATGGACGCAGACCTGGCCGTATGCCGCGGTGCTGCTCAGCATCGGCGCCATCGCGCTGACCGCGTTCGCCAAGCGCCGCCGCCTCGTCGTCCCCGAGTGGGGCGCAACGACGTTGATCAACGGGAAATCGCCGATGCAGACTACCGGCGTCGCAAACACCTTCGCTCACTTCGCCGCCATGGCCGAGCCGGCGCCGATCATGCTGCGCGCGATTTCGCTCCCCATCGCCACCGAAGAGGAGACCTACGATGCGAGCCTTGACACGCTTCTGCAGGTGCCTGACGTTGACGTAGATGGGATCGATGAACACGTGATCAGGAAGGTATGGGCGACCGCCGCCACCGAAGGCGCGGCCGATAGCGATACCGAT
>DASZZK010000350.1:0-4267 GCA_035544975.1 Casimicrobiaceae bacterium
CGCGTGGGTAGCATCGAGGTGCGGCCGACCAGGGAGTTATCTCTGCAATAGCCCGCGGTGGGGATCGCGCTAAGATCGCAGGAAGGTCGCGTCCATCAGCGGGACGACCGCGCCGGCCGAAGGGCCCCGATGTTGGCGACGGCGCCTGCTCCGATCGCGTGATAGCCCGGCAGCCGCTTCACGATTCCAGCGAAGACCGGACTGCGCAAGATCTGAATAAGTCGAGCCGTCGGGGCTGAGCGCAAGGCAGCGGCTCGTGCCGCGAGCCAATAGCGCTCGCGGATCTGGGGGACGAAGGCCAGCGCGTACTTGGCCGCCGCGGCACGCAAGCCGAATCCGACATCGGCGCCACCCGAGGCGACCGTCGCCGCGACCGCGGCATGCGTGAATTCCTCATTCACGTAGCCGACGATGCGCGCGACGTCGATGCCATCGTCTCCAAGCAAGCTGTCGATCAGCAATCGCGTGCCCGAGCCGCGCTGCCGATTGACGAAGCGAAGCTGCTTGTCGGCGATGTCGCGAAAAGTTCTTAACCGTTCCGGGTTCCCACGCGGCACGATCAGGCCCTGCTCGCGATCGACCAACTGAATCAGGCGATCCGCCCGCGTTCGCAGCGACCGCAGAAACAACCCGCGGCTCTCCTCATGCTGAGTGCCGCTCGGAACGTGAAAGCCCGCGATATCCACCCGGCCCTCGGCATATTGTTCGAGCGCGTCGAGGCTACCCATGAACGAAAGCTCCAGCGTCAATCCTTGATTCGCTCCCAGCGCTTCGCGCAAAGCCGCCAAGGCGAGGTCGTGACTTGCGGCGATCGTGAGGCGAAGCGCCGGTGCGCGCCTCGTATCCGCTGGCGCATCCAACTCCATCGCGAGTCGCTGGAAGGTCCGCGAGAGCCGGCGCCGGGTTGTTTCGTCGGCAGCGACCAGGCGTTCGCCCAGGAGCGCGAGCGATGCACCTCGGCCGCGCTCGAGCATGACCAGCGGGTCGCCCAGCTTGCGTTTATAGGTGCGCAAGAGTCCCCAGGCCGCGCGATAGGACAAGCCACGGTCAGCGACCGCCGCCGCCAGCGACCCCGTTTCGGCGACCGCTCTCAGCAGCGGCAGGAGGCGGGGGTCGAGCGGAGCGGGCGGATCCTCGGAAAGCTCCCATGCGAGCGTGGGCAGCAGGCGCATATTAGGCATCTCTGTTCATATTCCATTTAGCGCAGTGAACAGACTATGATTGTCCGATTGTCCAATGCGGTCTGATCGAATCATAGTTGCATAACGGTGCATATTAGCATGTCGCCGCCGGCCCATGAATAGCCTATCGGAAGCAACGTTCCAAGCCGCGCGGCTTGTCGTAGGCGGCGATCCCAAGCTGGTCGAGATCGTGCTGCTCAGCCTGCGCGTCAGCTTGACCGCTGTCGTGATTGCCTGCGTGATCGGATTGCCGCTCGGCGCTGCAGTCGCCGTCAGCCGATTTGCCGGCCGTCGCTCGGTCATCGTCCTGCTCAACGCGCTGATGGGCTTGCCGCCCGTGGTGGTGGGCCTGGTCGTCTATCTGCTGCTGTCTCGTGCCGGACCCTTGGGTTCGGCCGGCTTGCTATTCACCCCGACAGCGATGGTGATCGCTCAGGCCATACTCATCGTCCCCATCGTTGCCGCGCTGTCGCGACAAGTCGTCGAGGACGCGTGGCATGAGTATCGCGAGCAGCTGCGCTCGCTCGGCGAATCACCATTGGGCGCCGCGGGCACGCTGTTGTGGGATCTGCGCTTCTCGCTGGTGACCATCGTGCTGGCCGGCTTCGGGCGCGCGGCGGCCGAGGTCGGTGCGGTCATGATCGTGGGCGGCAACATCGACGGCGTCACGCGAGTGATGACCACCGCAATCGCACTCGAAACGAGCAAGGGCGATCTGCCGCTCGCGCTTGGGTTGGGCGTAATCCTTCTTACGATCGTGCTTGCACTGAATGCGGCGGCCTATGTCGTCAAGGAAACGGCGCAGCAGCGCTACGGATGAGCGCCGAGACGGACATGCGCGCGTCGCCTTCCTTGCTTCCGCTCGCTCTGGATCAGGTTGTCTTTGCGGTCGGCGATCGACGCATCATCGACGGAGTATCGCTGCTGCTCGAGGCCGGACCGCGCACGGTCATTGTCGGTCCGAACGGCGCGGGGAAGAGCGTGTTGCTGCGGCTCTGCCACGGACTGCTCAATCCGACGTCGGGAACGATCCGCTGGGCTTCACTGGAATCCGCGGGTGGATCGAGGCGTCAGGCAATGGTGTTTCAGCGGCCAGTGCTGCTGCGTCGAACAGCCGTCGCCAACGTCGCCTACGCGCTCGCGATCGCCGGCGTGCCGCGCGCGCAGCGAATACCTCGGGCGCTGGACGCGTTGCGCCGCGTCGGACTGGGACACCTTGCCAAGCATCCTGCACGCGTGCTCTCCGGCGGTGAACAGCAGCGGCTCGCGCTCGCCCGGGCCTGGGCGCTTTCGCCGGAAGTGCTCTTTCTCGACGAGCCGACCGCGAGCCTCGATCCCGGCGCCACGCTGGAAATCGAGAAGGGCATCGCCGCTGTGCACGCAAGCGGAACCAAGATCGTGCTGGTCACGCACAACCTCGGGCAGGCCCGGCGCCTCGGTGACGAAATCCTGTTCCTGCATCAAGGGCGTATTGCCGAGCGCGCACCGGCGGATCGGTTTTTCAAGCAGCCGGCTTCGCGCGAAGCTGCCCAATTTCTGGAGGGAGAATTGCCATGGTAGGCCATCGCCGTAGCTTTGCGATCGGCCTCGTCGCTTTGATTGCGCTCGGTACCTTAAGCACCCAAGCGCAGGAACGATACATCACCGTTGCGTCGACGACGTCGACCGAGCAGTCGGGCCTCTTCAGTCACCTTCTTCCGCGATTCGAGCAGGGGAGGGGGATCAAAGTGCACGTCGTGGCGGTTGGGACCGGACAGGCGCTCGATCTTGCGCGACGTGGCGACGCCGACGTCGTGTTCGTTCACGCGCGCTCAGCCGAGGAGAAATTTCTCGCCGAGGGTCACGGCGTCAAGCGCTTCCCCGTGATGTACAACGATTTCGTCCTGGTCGGCCCGAAAACCGATCCGGCGAAAATCGGTGGCAGCAAGGAGATTCTCGAGGCACTAAGGAAAGTGGAAACGGCAAAGGCTTCGTTCGTGTCCCGTGGCGACAAGAGCGGCACGCATTTGGCGGAGCTCGATCTGTGGAAGGCGGCCGGCGTTGACATCGACAAGGCGAAGGGGCCGTGGTATCGCGACACGGGCCAAGGCATGGGACCGGCGCTCAACACCGCGGCATCGATGAATGCGTACATCCTGGCCGATCGCGGCACCTGGCTGTCATTCAAGAATCGCGGCGATCTTGCGATCCTGGTCGAAGGCGACAAGCGCTTGTTCAATCAGTACGGCGTGATGCTGGTGAACCCGGACAAGCATCCGAGCGTCAAGAGGGATGCCGGGCAGGCGTTCGTCGACTGGGTGATCTCGCCCGAGGGCCAGAAAGCCATTGCCGAGTACAAGATCAAGGGCGAGCAGCTCTTCTTCCCCAATGCGGGGCAGCCCGGCGCATGAACCTCCGCGGGCCTGCGGGCGCGTAACATTAGCAATCACCATGGGTCTGAATGCGGCAACCACCCGTCTTGTTGGGAACGCTTTCATCCAGGCGCTCAAGGATTCGTTCTCCGACAATGCCACGCAATGGGCAGCGGCCATTGCCTACTATAGTTTTCTCTCGCTTTTCCCCCTGCTTCTTGCCGCGGTTTCGTTGTCCGCCTATTTCGTGAGCCCGGATTGGGCAGTCGGCAAGGCGATCCTGCTGTTAGGGGAATTCGTTCCCGAAGGTGGCCTGGCGGTTCAGCACATCATTCATGGTGCGGTTCATGATGCGCATCCCTTTGCCGGCATCGCTTCATTGTTGATCTTGCTCGTTCTGGGCAGCCGTGCATTCGGAGCGCTTTCGCGGGCGCTCAACATCGCCTATGAGGGAGAACAAACCGGCAGCCTGGCGCGGCGCGTCATGATCGAGATTGCGATGATGACAGCGGTCGGCGTGCTGTTTATCTGCACGCTGTTTTCCCACTACTTGCTGGTATTTTTGTGGAACGCGGTCAGCCTTCTGCCCGGGGAAACGGAAGTCACGTTCGCGGCGATGGCGCAAGTGATTCGAGTGCTGTCGGTGCTCACCGCGTTTTTTCTGATCTATCGCTTCGTTCCCCGCAAGCGTCTGGACTGGAAAAGTATCGCGGTCGGAACCGTTGTCGCAACGAC
>DASZZK010000351.1:0-1879 GCA_035544975.1 Casimicrobiaceae bacterium
CCCCATCGTTCCGACAGCTTCTGCCCGACCGTGCGCGCAAGGATGTCCATGCCGGTCCCGGGAGTGAACGGGACGATGATTTGCACCGGTCTGTTCGGATAGGGCTGGACGCTCTTCGACTGCGCCTGCGCCGATGCGTTGCACGCGAGCAATCCGACACCGGCGAGCGCCAAGATCCCCTTCATCGATTTCAGGAAACATCTCATCGCTTCCTCCTGCGCGTCGCGCGGACGCTCGCGAACTCTGGACACCATGCCGCGGCCGCGCTGAATTGCGCTAGCTCGCGCTCACTTGCGCTCACTTGCGCTCACTTGAGTTCTCGCAAGCGTTTCGCGGTGGTATCCGGCGATGCGTTTGTAGCCGTCGGAAAGCGCGGCAAGCTCGTCCGGGCTGATGACATCGTCGATCCGCGCGAAGGGCTTATCCCCGGTGCGCTCGAACACTTCCCGCAGTATCGCATCCGGCGGATTGGAGCGATTGGCCTTGACCACGCTTGCCGTCGCTTCGAGACGCGCACTTTCATAGGTCTTGAGCGCGGCCGCGACGTCGCCGTGCGTGGAGAGGCAATCCGTCAAAGACAGTGCATCGAGAATCGCCTGTCCGGCACCGTTAGATCCGCGAGGATACATCGGGTGCGCGGCGTCGCCCAGAAGCGTGACCCGGCCGTCACTCCACCACGGAAGCGGGTCCTGGTCGATCATGGGAAATTCCAGAATCGCATCGGCGGCGCGAATGAATGCCGGAACGTCGAGCCAGTCGAAATGCCAGTCCTCGTAGGCGCCAATGAAGTCAGCGAGCGCGCCGCGGCGGTTCCAGTCGCGCTGCGCATGTCTTGGCGTTGCGAGCTCCGCGACCCAGTTGACCAGCTGACGGCCCTTGGCGTCTACGCGATCGCGAATCGGATAGATCACGAGCTTACCGGTCGCGAGCCAGCCCGCGCGGATCATGCTGGCGCCCGACAGGATCGGCTCCCACACCGTGACTCCGCGCCACATGTTAACGCCGGAGTACAAAGGTTCGCCTTCATGCGGGTGCAACTGTTTGCGGATGATCGAGTGCAGACCATCGCAGGCGATCAGCACATCGCCTTCCCGCTCGATTGGCGCGGCGCCGGTCGCAACGTCGACAAGCCTGGCGCGCACCTCTCCCGCGGATTGCTCGAAGCCGACGCACTTGCAACCTGCGTGAAGGCGATCCGGGCCGACACGCTGCCTGAACGTTTCGAGCAGCAGTTGCTGCAGATCGCCGCGATGAATCGAGAATTGCGGCCAATCGTAGCCGGCGTAGCGTCCCGCGGGCTCGCCATAGATGCGCTGCCCGAAGCGATTGAAGAATACCGACTCGCGCGTGGTAACGGCGAGACGGGCCAGCGAGTCTTCCAGGCCGAGTCCGCAGAGCACCCTGGATGCATGCGGAAGGACGTTGATGCCCGCGCCAATCGACCTGATCTCGGTCGCTGATTCATAGATATGCGATGGGATGCCGGCCTCGTGCAAAGTCAGCGCCAGAGTCAGACCGCCGATGCCGGCGCCCACGATAATCGCTTCCATGCCGAATGTTTCGTCCGCCTAGCGGGATCGTGCTGCTGCATAAGACTATCGCACGGGTGCGACGTTTTTGCACGCTGCCGCCGCGGCGCCATCGTTGGGTGACGGCCCGCGTTCCGCGGTCCGGAATACCGCTGCATCAAGGATTGTTCTAAACTCGCGGAACAACGGCGGTGCGTCGATTTGCGGTCATGGAAGGCGCCTTGTTTCATGCGCCGGCGAAAGGAGAAAGCGATGCTGAACTTACAATTGCCGACTTCCACCTGGTTTGCTCTCACGATCGCGGGCGTGATATTTCCCGCGCACGACTGCTTCGCGGCGGCGGGACAGCC
>DASZZK010000352.1:0-10111 GCA_035544975.1 Casimicrobiaceae bacterium
TGTTGGTCATCGACTGCACGACGATCGGTGAACCGCCCCCGATCGGGATGCCGCCGACGAATGCGATTCTCGACCGGCGACGAGTGATCGCAGGTCGACTCAACGAGGTCGTTTCGAAATCAGACATGCCCATTCCCTGAAGCGCGCGACCACGCAGCTCGGCCTGCCAGCGCCGCGCCGCGCGCGTAGTTGGAGCGATTCGGAGCCTACTAGTTCGCGCCGTCGACGTAGGCCAAGGCCCATGCCTTCGGCGACGGCGGGCCCAAACATGACTAAGAATGACATTTTACCACCGGCGCCGGGTCGACGGCCGGGGCTCGGGATCCTGCCGCTATTCGAGCGCGGAAGACCATGCGGCAACCACCGCCTCCGGCAATCTGGCTTCGGCGAACCAGCAGTAGCGGACCGCGCAGATCTTTCCCGCGGCAAGGCAGGCGTTCTCGTCGCCCGGGGTGATGGTGCCCGGGCGGCCGCGTCGTATCCGGTAGCGGATGCTCTCGTGTGAAGCTTCGAGGATATCGGCGGCGGCGGCGATCTTGTCGCGCCCCGTGCGCGCCTGTACCAGCGGCGCAGGCAGCGATGGCGGCAGGTTGAGGCTCAGCCAATGACCCTCTGCGGCCCAATCGCCGCGACGGTTCCAGAGCACGCGCAGGAGGCGGGAGAGCGCGTCGAGATCGGCAGCCCCGTCGCTTGCGGTCGCGCGCTCCGCACGGGACAGGCTGATCGCCGGCACGCCCCAGAACGTCGCTTCCCTGGCTATCGCGATCGTTCCGGAGTACGCAACGTCCTCGGCGACGTTGCACTTGTCGTTGATGCCGGCGAGCACGAGCTCGGGTTTCGCTGCGCCGGCGAAAAGAATCGTCATCGCGGCGACGACGCAATCGGCCGGCGCACCCGAGCAGGCGTAGCTGCGTTCACCCGTTCGCGTCAAGGTCAGGTCGCGATCGAAGGACAGCTGGTGACTTGCGGCGGTCCACTTGCGGTCGGGCGCCACGATCCAGACTTCGGCTTCGAGCGCGAGCGCGGCCCGCGCGAGGAGATCGAGGCCCGCCGAGGAGATTCCGTCGTCGTTGCAAACCAGGATGCGCATGCGAAGGCGGCGGATCAGAGATCGACGCAATCGCCGGTCGAAAGATCGGCGCGCAGCCCCGGCATGTGCTGGGTCAGCCGCGCGAGCGGCGCGCGATCACAGGAATGCCCCAGCACGATGCTTGCACCAGATGCCGTTGCGATCGCGACGTTCTGCGTCAGCGTCGGGTGCGTTGGCAGGCGGATCCACACCGCGCGTCCTTCCGCGACCATGCGTTCGCCCGGGCTGTTCGACGGCAGGTGTCCGGTGAAGAGCGTCGCCCAACCTCGACCGGCGGCGTCAACGAGTATCGCGCGCGACGGGCCGCTGATCCCCATCCCGTCATGGCAGAGGAGCGCTGTGCGCGGCAACGCATCGCCGTCGCGCCAATCGACGGCGGCATCGAGGCGCTCCGTCATCCGATGCGCGATTCCCTCGACGAGCCAGCCGCTGCCCTCGATCTGCGCACGCAGCGCGTTCCTCATTCCCGGAGCGAGCGCTATCGGTCCGGGCACGATCGCGAGAAGCTCCGCGGAGCGGCCGTAAAGCGGTGTCGGCAGCACGCAACCCGCCGGCCGGGCGGCGATCCATTCGACGATCTCCGCCGCACGCGCTCGCGCGGGGACATCGTCGTCGCCATACGAAGCATCGATCACGATCGCCTGACAGCGAGGCACCGGATCCATCGCGAAGACGGGGCTGGCGGGAACCACGTCCCCGCAGTAGTCGAAACTCACCCGTTCGTCGTCGATTCGGCACCAGACGCCGCCCGCGATGTGGCCGGAACGGCCCGTCGAAATCCGCAGCGGACCGAGGCGCAACGCGTCGACGCCGATCGGCAAGCGCTCGACCGCGGCGCGGCGAAACAGCGTCAGGTGCTCGGGCAAGGCGTAGCTCGCGAGGCTGATTTCGGCCTCGGATTGCGTTTCCGCTGTCATGAAGATGCGCCCGCCGAAGCCGCGCGCGATGAGCCACCCCAACGCCGCGACATGATCCTCGTGTCCGTGCGTGACGACAATCGCGTCGATCGCTTTCAATGCGGCGGCCGGGATTGCCGGATAGTAGTCATCAGTGCCGCGCGCGCTGATCTTCACGCCGGCGTCGAGCAGCAGGCGATAGCCGCCGCTCTCGACGCCGAGGCAGGTGCGTCCCTTTTCGCCGAAGCCGCCGTAGAGGTCGAGCCGCATGCGTTTAATTCTTTGCCGGCTCAGGAATGACCCAGCCGTCGTCAACGGCGACGTTGATCGTGGCGCCAGGTTCCACGACGCAGGGCTCGGGAAGGGTCAGCTGCAGCAGCAGATCGGGGCTCGCCTCGATGTGCGCCTCGACGCGAAAATAGCCGCCACGATAGATGGCGCTGGCGACGCGGGCCCGCACGCCCGGCGCGTCAGGCGCGACGATTCGCAACGCGCTGGCGCGCAAGCAGGCGCGCGCTGTGCGTTCCGGGCGTTGCGTTCTTGCGCGTCGCATTCGCACCCGGTATCCGAAGAGATCCGCCTCGCAAGTTGCATCGTCCTCGTTCGAGAGAATTTTCACCGGCACCACCATGCCCTCTCCGATGAAGCTCGCGACCATCTCGTCGGCAGGCTCGCGATAGAGTTGTGCAGGCGTCGCGACCTGCAGCACGCGACCCTTGTCCATCACCGCGATGCGATCGGCCAGTGCCATGGCTTCGGCCTGGTCGTGCGTGATGTAGATCATGGTCGTCCCGGTGCGCTCGTGAAAGCGCGAGAACTCCCGCTCCATCGATGCGTGCAGATGGACGTCGAGATTGGCCAGCGGCTCATCCAGCAGCACCAGCGATGGCTCCGTGACCAGACATCGCGCGAGCGCGACGCGCTGCCGCTGTCCGCCAGAGAGCATCGCCGGGCTGCGGTCGGCGAAGCCGTCGAGCTCGACCAGCGAAAGCGCCGATGTCACACGGCGCGCGCGCTCGGGGTCCTTGACGCCAGCCACATTCAGGCCATACGCGACGTTCTCGGCGACCGTCATGTGCGGCCATAGCGCGTAAGATTGGAACACGATACCGATTCGGCGTCGCTCGGGCGGCACCTGGCGCTCCGGCGTCGATACGACTGCGTCGCCGATGAGAATGCGGCCGGCATTCGGCTTGTCGAAGCCGGCGATCTGCCGCAACAGCGTTGTCTTGCCGCAACCCGATGGCCCGAGGATAGCGACGAACTCCCCGTCGTCGACGTCGAGCGAGACGTCGTCCAGCGCCCGAAAAGCGCCGTACAGTTTGCTGACGCGATCGATCCTCAATCTCGCCATGGAAGCACGCCTGGGGGCAGCCTACCGGCCATCAGCAGCGTCGAAAGCATCAGTGCAATGCTGACCACCACGGTCAGCACGCCCAGCGCCGCGGCATAAGTCGAGTCGCCGCCTTGCTGAAACGAAAAGAACACGACGCCCAGCGTCTCGGAGCCCGACGACCAGAGCAGCGCTGACACCGTCAGCTCGTTGAAAGCGGTCAGGAAGATGAGCAACGCGCCCGCGGCGGCGGCGGGCGCCACCAGCGGAAGGATGATCGTGCGCAGACGTCGCAGCAGGCGCGCACCCGCGATCTGCGCCGCCTCCTCCAGCGTCCGGTCG
Source organism: Casimicrobiaceae bacterium (assembly GCA_035544975.1). Lineage (GTDB taxonomy): Bacteria > Pseudomonadota > Gammaproteobacteria > Burkholderiales > Casimicrobiaceae > PALSA-1003. The sequence goes on from DASZZK010000352.1 coordinate 3,662, forward strand.
AGCTGGTGGTAGCCGCTGATCACCGGACGCAAGCCCAGCACCAGAAAGCGCGCGAGGTAGCAGAAGAGGATTATCCAGACAGTGTTGTAGATCGACAGTCCGATAATGGGCAACGGTTTCAGGAACAGCAGGATCGCCGCGATCGCGAGCACCACGCCGGGTAGCGCGTAGGGCACTTCGGTGACCAGGTTGACCACGCGCAGCAGGCGCGAGCGGCGCCAAACGAGAAAGTAGGCGAGCGGTATCGCAAACAGCACGATCGCGATTGCCGCCGTCGCCGACAAGCCGAAGCTGTTGACCAGCGCGCGCTTGGCGGCCGCGTGATCGAACAGCACGAAGCGATAGTTGTCGAGCGTCGCGGTTGCGGCGTCGAGCGGCACGCCGACCGCCGGTACCAGCGACGTCAGCACCAGCGCAACCATGGGAAGCGCCAGCACCAGGAACGACAATGTCCACAGCGCCACTTCGACCGGCAGACGCCAGCGCCGCAATTCGAAGGGGCTCGCCACCACCGACGCGGTGCTGATGCGAAAGTCGCGACGGCTCAGAAGCGCATCCTGTGCCACGATGCCGATCACCGCGATGAAGCCGATCAGCACCGACAGCACGGCGACTTCGGACAGCGCGCCGGGCCCGAGACCCGCGAGGCGCTGATAAATGAGCGTCGGCAGCACCAGGTAGTTGCCGGGAATGCCAAGCAGGGCGGGGATGCCGAAGTTTCCCAGGCACGATACGAAGCAAAGCGCCACACCGGCAAGAAGGGGCGGCATCATCAAGGGCAACACGATCGTGCGCATCACCCTCAAAGGCCCGGCGCCGCCGGACAGGCCGGCCTCGATCAGCTCCCGAGGCAGCGTTCGAAGTCCCGCGCGCAGCGTCAGGAACACGAGCGGTGCGTACTGGACGCCAAGGACCAGGATAATGCCCTCGGGTGAGTAGAGTGGATTTCGACTGCCCAGCGGCGGCGCGGCGCCGAGCATTTTCAAGAGCGGGCTCGACGGCCCGAAGAGTTGCAGCCATGCGAGTGCCACCACCTGCGCCGCAAGCAAGAGCGGCATGACGAAGCAGAAAACGTAGACGTTACGGTGGCGGATATCCGTCAGCGTCACGACCAGCGCAACGGCTCCGCCGATGAGAGCCGCGAGCAAGGTGCCGCCCAGCGCGGTCACGAGGCTGTGCCCGGTTGCGGTCCACGTCGTCGGGCTCGACAGGACGCGTCTCAGCGCTTCCGTCGACAGTGCTCCGCCGGGTGCGATCCCCTCGAGCAGCAGGCGCCCGATCGGCAGCACCGACAACACGGCGACGACGATCACCAGCCACCAGAGCAGCGCGTAATCCTCGATACGTCCGCGGCCGTAATCCTCGATAGGCCCGCGCATGCCCGCTGCGTCAGCCATGTAATCCGCTAGCCCGCAACGACGCAATGAAACATGACGAAGCTTCAGTTGCCGAAGAGCTCGGCGAAACGCTTCAGGTTGGTGCTATTCGATTGCACGACTTTCGGGATATCGGTCGGCATCAGGTTGATCTTCGCGCCAGCCGGATACCAGGACGGCATTCCCACGCTGGCCCTGGCGGGGATGTAGCCCATCGAGACGGCGAGCTTCTGCCCTTCATCGGACAGGATGAAATCGACGAACGCCCGCGCCGCGGCGGCGTTCTGGGTGGTCTTCAGGATCGCCACCGGCTCGGTCACCGCAGGAAGGCCTTCCGACGGGAAGATGAAATCGATCGGGGAGCCCTTGGCCTTGGCGTTGAACGCCATGAAATCAACCAGAACGCCGTACGACTTCTCGCCGTTCGCGACCGCGGTCATCACCGCGCCGTTGCCGCGCACCGCGACTGCGTCGGCGGCCTTCAGCTTTTCGAAAAATCCCCAGCCGAGATCGGCACGACTGGTCATCGTGCCCAGCATGATCGCTGCCGCGCCCGAATACAGCGGGCTCGGCATCGCGATCTGGCCCTTGTACTCCGGCTTCGCCAGATCGGCCCACGAGGTGGGACGGAGCTTCGCCGCGGTGTTTACCGCGATGCCGGTCGTGATCAGCTTCGAGCCGAAGTAGGTCCTGTCTGCATCATAGGTACCCAGCTCCAGGCCCTCCACCTTTGCCTCGCGATAATTGAGCAGACGCCCATCTTTTTTCAGCGCTTCCATGGTCGCGGCGTCGGCGAGCAGCAGCACGTCCGCTCGCGGCTGGCCCCCGGCGAACTCGGCCGCGAGCTTACCCATCACCTCGGTCGTGCCTGAGCGGAACACTTCAACATCCACGCCCGGCTGGACGCGCTTGAACGCGGCGACCGTTTGCGATGCATCGCGCTCCGGTTGCGACGTATAGAGAACAAGCTTGCCCTTGACCTCCTGGGCTTCGATCGGGCTCGCCGCGAAAACGGACGCGACGAGCGCGGCGACGATGAAGCTGCTACGCGATACAAGGTTCATGCTTTCTCCTCCGAAGAATGCCGCCTCGCGTCTTGAGCGCTGCGAGCGGTCGATCTTACAGCGCGGCGCTACGCTTCGCCGTCCGGGTGGATCCAGGCGACAGGGGTTCCGACTGCGATCGGCTCGCCGGTGATGTGCGTCAAGTCGCGGATAATGCCGGTGCCCGGCGCCTCGACTTCCATCATCGCCTTGCCCGTTTCCATGTCGAACAGGATATCGCCTTCCTGCACGCGGTCGCCCTCGGCAACTTTCCAGGCGACGATGACGCCGGATTCCATGTCCATGTCGACCTTCGGCAGGATCACCTCGATCGCCGCCATCACGCCTTCCCTTCGCGGACCAGACGCCTGGTGGCGCGGACGATGTCGTCTTCCTGCGGCACCGAAGCCTTTTCCAGAACGGGGTTGTACGGGATCGGCGCGTCGGCGCCGCCGAGTCGAGCGATCGGTGCCACCAGCGCATGGAAGACGTCGCTTTCCGCGATCATCGCCGCGATCTCCGCACCGATGCCCATCGTCTTCACGCCTTCGTAGACGACCAGCAATCGGTGCGTCTTGCGCACGCTCGCGGCGATGGTGCTGAAGTCGATCGGGCGCAAGGAGCGCAGGTCGATGATTTCCGCATCGATGTCATCTTCCGCGAGGCGCACGGCGGCAGCCGCGGCGCGCAGCGCCATGATCGATGCGGCAACGATCGTCACGTCGCGACCTTCGCGACGCACCGCCGCCTCGCCGATCGGCACCCGATAGGGCTCCGCAGGCACCGGCCCCTTGGTCTTGTAGAGGAGCTTGTGCTCGAAGATCAATACCGGGTTCGGATCGTCGATCGCGGAGAGCAGCAGGCCCTTTGCGTCGTGCGGCGTGGAGGGCTGCAAGACCTTGAGGCCCGGTACATGCGCGAACCACGCTTCAAGACTCTGGCTGTGCTGTCCCGCGGCGCCCGTGCCCGAGCCACCCGGCAGACGCACGACCATCGGGACGCTCGCCTTGCCGCCGAACATGAAGCGTATCTTCGCCGCCTGGTTGACGATCTGCTCCATCGCCAGCGTGACGAAGTCGGAGAACTGAATCTCCAGCACCGGCTTCATGCCGGTCAAAGCGGCGCCGACCGCCGCGCCGGCGAGGCCGAGCTCGCTGATCGGCGTATCGATCACCCGTTCCGGGCCGAATCGCTGCAACAGGTCGCCCGAAACCCCGAACGCGCCGCCATAAACGCCGACGTCCTCGCCGAACAGGAACACACGCGGGTCTGCTTCCATCGCCTGGGCGAGGCCCTCGCGAATCGCTTCCGCGTATGAGAGCTGCCTGACGCCGGCGGCGGCGTCGGCGGCGAGCTCAGCCGGCATAGACATCGCGCGTCAGTTGCGCCGGGTCGGGATCGGGGCTCGCCTTGGCGAAATCGAGTGCTTGCTCGATCTCTTGCTGCGCCTGTTTTTCGAGATCGGCAAGCTCGGCCGCTTCGAATCGTCCGTGCGCGACCAGCTCGCTTTCCAGGCGCCGGATCGGGTCGCGCTTGCGCCAAGCCTCGATCTCTTCCTTGGTGCGATACAGATTGCGGTCGCTCTTCGAGTGGCCGCGCAGTCGATACGTCTTGCATTCGACGAGCGTTGGTCCGCCGCCGCTGCGCGCGCGACTCACCGCGGCAAGCGACGCGGCGGCAACCGCGGGCAGATCGTTGCCGTCGACGGCAACCCCCGGCATCGCGTATGCGCTCGCGCGGTCAGCGACGTTGGGCACAGCCATCGCGAGCGCGATGTCCATCGACATGCCGTACTTGTTGTTCTCGCAGAGGAAGACGACGGGGAGCTTCCAGATCGAAGCCATATTGAGCGCTTCATGGAACGCGCCCTCGTTGGCGGCGCCGTCGCCGAAGAACACCATGCAAATCCGGTCCTGCTTTTGCGCCTTGATGCTCATACCGACGCCTACCGCGATCGGCAAGCCGCCGGCGACGATTCCGTTTGCGCCGAGGTTGCCGCTTTCAATGTCGGCAATATGCATCGAGCCGCCGCGCCCGTGACAATAGCCGTTCTCCTTGCCGAAGAACTCGGCGAGCATCCTTGCGGGGTCCGCGCCCTTGGCGATGCAATGGCCGTGACCGCGGTGCGTCGAAAGAATGTAATCGTCGGCGCGCAACGGCAGGATCGCGCCGACCGCGCTCGCCTCCTGGCCGATCGAGAGGTGCATCGTGCCGTGGATGAGCCCGCGCGCATAACTCGCCTCGGCGGTTTCCTCGAACCTGCGAATCAGATGCATCTTTTTCAGCGCCACGCGAAGCGTCGCTTGGTCGAGCGCCGCGAGCTCGGGGCGCTGAGGTGGGCCAGCGTCGGGCATCGATGGGGCGGATAGGATTTGAGGCTCCATGAGCGATCGGGACTTTTGCGTCAGGCTGCCGCCGCGACGCGGACCCAGTCGTCCTGTGCGCGGCGCACCTGCACGATCTGCAGGCGCTCGTCGGGCGCGCAGTTGGCGTAGGTCAGATAATCACCCGCGGCGATCTTGCGAGTTACCTTGGCACCTTGCGCGAGCCCCAGTGGCAACGCATTGAACGCGATCGCATCGGTGCGCGACAACGCAAATCCGCGATAGCAGTATTCGCCGATCGCATCCAGGGTCTCGCCCGGAGCGAGGTTGCGCTTGGCCCGTGCGCCGACTTCCGCCGTGGGCACCGGCAGCGGCCGCATGTGACTCTGACCGTAGATCACCGCCGCGGCGGCCGACAACGGCACTTCGAGGCTGGTTAAGTGATACGGTCGAAAGAATGTGTAATACGGACCATCGCCCAGCTGCAGGTCGTTCATCCGCTCGCGCAATCGTGGATGGCGCATCTCCGCCACCGCGAACACGCCTGGCGCCACGCCGCGCGCCACGGTGAAATCGACGACTCCCTTGCGCGACAGGAGACCGCCCTCTTCGCGCGGGCAGAAGACCTTGTGCAGCGAGTCGACCGCAGCCGACGGACCGTGCATCCCTGGAACGTCCGGCACCAAGCCGGTCGCATTGGCGAGCGCGACCATTTCCACCATCGTCTTGGAACCGTCGACGAACTCGACCAGCATGCGCGGATTCATGTTGCGCCGTGCCGCCTCGTCGACATAAGCGTCCGGTGTCGCATCCGTCCGGAACGCATTGTTCTTGCCCTTGCCGGCGGCGACGATCGGGTAGCCCAGGCCGCGCAGGAAGTTGACGAGCTCCATGGTTGAGCTCGGCTCGTCGCCGGCGCCCAGGGTGTAGACAACGCCCGCTTCCGACGCCTTGGTCGAAAGGTACGCGCCGATGGTGACATCGGCCTCGACATTCATCATCACGATGTGCTTGCCGGCCGCGATAGTGCTCAGCGCGACCTGCGCCCCGACGTTGGGATTGCCGGTGGCATCGATGATCACGTCGACACCGTCGGCGGTGCAGACGTCGGCGTAGGACGCGGTCACGGCAAGTCGGCCGCGCGCGATCGCTCGCGCCGCGCCCGCCGCATCGTCGACGAGCTCGGGAGAACGCGGGCCGTTGCCGGCGATCGCGCGGGCGGTAAATACGTTTTCGGGAATGGCGTCCGCGGCGGCGACGACCTCGATGCCCGTCATGAGCTCGGTCTGGACGAGGATGTCGGTTCCCATTTGCCCGGCGCCGATCAGGCCGATCCTGACCGGCCGGCCTTCCCGCGCCCTGCGTTCCAGCCCTTCGGCAATCGAGCCGCCGGGGTGATTCGGTGATTTCAGTGACATGCGTTCTCCTCGTCAGGCCTGATCCAGCGCCTCACGCCTTTTCCGAGCATTTGCGATCATCATTGAACATAGCTTTACTAGAATAACCCGTCAACCCTGAACGCAGTGTCTTAAATCCGGTGGATTCATGATTACAACGGTCTGCTCGGGCTGGAGGCGCATGACGAGTCCGGGCAATGATGGCTGATGTATCGACGATGCATGCACCGACGATGGCTCGGCGCGATTCATGGCCACGATCAATCAATTGCATTGCCGTATATGCAAATCGTGTGCATGCGGCAGCTTC
>DASZZK010000353.1:0-7278 GCA_035544975.1 Casimicrobiaceae bacterium
GCGCGCGCGCGACGCGCTCGACCGCCTCATCCCCGACGTTGCCGGTGACGGAGTGGCTCGCGCCGACGTCATTATCGAAGCCATCTTCGAGAACCTCGAAGCCAAGCAGCAACTGTTCACGTCGCTCGAGGCCGAGGCCAAACCCACGGCACTGCTCGCGACCAATACCTCGAGCATTCCACTGGAAGAGATCGCCGCGCCGATGCGCGATCCCGGACGTCTGATCGGGCTCCACTTCTTCAATCCCGTCGCCAGAATGATGCTGGTCGAGATCGTCGTTGGCGCGAGCACGCGTGCGGATCTCATTCCGACTGCGTCGGCGTTCACGCGGCAGATCGACAAGCTGCCGCTGCCGGTCAAAAGCGCACCCGGCTTCCTGGTTAACCGCATCCTCGCGCCGTACCTCATGGAAGCGATGCGCTGCGTCGACGAAGGAATGACGCCCGAGACGGTCGATGAAGCTGCGCTTGCGTTCGGCATGCCGGTCGGGCCCATCGAGCTGGCCGACACCGTCGGGCTCGACATCTGCATGGCGGTAGGCAAGATGCTGGGGCGGGACACCGCGCCGCCCAAGCGGTTGAGCGAATTGATCGCGGCGGGCAATCTCGGCCGCAAGACCAAGCGCGGATTCTACGATTGGTCGGGCGGCAAGGCGGCAAAGAGCGCGCCTGGTGTCGTACCGCTCGGCTTGTCGGATCGATTGATCCGTCCGCTGGTGTCCGAGGCAAAAGGCGCACTGGCCGAGGGAATCGTCGCCGACGCCGATCTGGTCGACGCCGGGGCAATCTTCGGCACCGGCTTCGCACCGTTCCGCGGCGGCCCGCTGCATTACGCGGCCACCAAGGTGGCCACCGGCGCCGGCAGTGGCGCATAGCGCCTCTGATACGATGTCAGACAGAAGAAGAGCCAGGTGACCGCTGGGGGGAAAAATTGGAAAAGATCTGGTTGAAGTCCTATCCGGCCGGCATTCCTGCCGAAATCGACGTCAATGAGTATGCGTCGCTGCGCGAGGTGCTGGAGGAGAGCTGCGCGAAATTTGGATCCCGCCCCGCGTATTCGTGCATGGGCCGCACGATCACCTTCGCCGATCTGGACAAGTTGTCGGCCGCCTTTGGCGCGTTCTTGCAGGGACGCGGCCTGACCAAGGGAACGCGGGTCGCGCTGATGATGCCCAACGTACTGCAATATCCGGTATGCCTGTTCGGCATCCTCCGGGCAGGTTGCACCGTCGTCAACGTCAATCCGCTTTACACGCCTCGCGAGCTCGAGCATCAGCTCACCGACAGCGGCGCCGAGATGATCGTCGTGGTCGAAAACTTCGCGCATACGCTCGCGGAAGTTATCTCCAAAACGCAGGTCAAGCACGTCATCGTCACCACGATAGGCGAAATGCTCGGCTTGAAAGGAGCGCTCGTCGACTTCGTGCTCCGCCACGTCAAGAAAATGATTCCGGCGTGGGACCTTCCGGGGGCGATTCGGCTCTCCGATGCGCTTGCGGAAGGTGGCAAGCGCAAGCTCGAGCCGGTCGAAATCGGACATGAAGACATCGCTTTCCTGCAGTACACCGGAGGCACGACCGGCGTCGCCAAGGGCGCGATGCTGCTGCATCGGAACATCATCGCCAACGTGTTGCAGGCCCGCGCCTGGGTGACGCCGTTTCTTGGCAAGCAGCGTCACGTCATCATTACCCCGCTGCCGCTCTACCATATCTTCTCGCTGACGTCGAACTGCCTCATCTTCATGACGCTGGGCGCCGAGAATGTGTTGATCACCAACCCGCGCGACATTCCGGGCTTGGTAAAGGAAATGGGCAAGCATTCCTTTACCGCCTTTACCGGGGTCAACACGCTGTTCAACGCGCTGCTGAACAATGCGGACTTTCAGAAGCTGGATTTTTCAACGCTGCAAATGACGCTGGGCGGCGGCATGGCGGTGCAAAAGGCGGTCGCCGATCGGTGGGAAAAAGTGACCGGCAAGCCGCTGATCGAGGCCTACGGGCTGACCGAGACATCGCCGGGGGCAACCATCAATCCGCTCGACCTGCCCGAATACAACGGTGCGATCGGTCTGCCGATTCCATCGACCGACCTGGTCCTGCGCGACGACGACGGAAAGGAAGTCGCGCTCGGCGAACGTGGCGAGATCTGCATCAAGGGGCCACAGGTGATGTTGGGCTACTGGAAGCGGCCAGAGGAGACAGCGAAAATGATCGACCGCGACGGGTGGCTTGCCACGGGCGACATCGGCGTGATCGACGAGCGCGGCTTCGTGCGCATCGTGGACCGCAAGAAGGACATGATCCTGGTCTCGGGATTCAACGTGTATCCGAACGAGATCGAAGCCGTTGTGGCGATGCATCCGGGGGTCCTGGAGTGCGCCGCAGTCGGCGTGCCGGATGCGAAATCGGGCGAGGCCGTCAAGCTGTTCGTGGTCAAGAAAGACCCGACGCTGACAGCCGACGCGTTGCTTGCCCATTGCCGCGAACAATTGACCGGATACAAGTGTCCTCGCGATGTGGAGTTCAGGACGGAATTGCCCAAGTCGAACGTGGGCAAGATCCTGCGCCGCGAGCTCCGCGACGAGGCGAGAAGGAAAGCAGCGTGAGGCGAGCGACGCCCGAGAACACGCTAGCGCATCCATCGCGACGACCAATACTCCTGCCTCGGGAAAAACAATGACGGGCGGCGAAAGCGTCACGCTGCCGGACAGGCAGCCTGCGCTGCGCGTGGTGCCGATGCCGGCGGATGCGAACCAGCATGGCGATATCTTCGGCGGCTGGGTGATGTCGCAGGTCGACATCGCGGGCAGCATTTCAGCGTCGCGTCGCGCACGCGGGCGTGTCGCGACGGTCGCAGTCAATTCGTTCGTGTTCCGAGAGCCTGTGTTGATCGGCGACCTGGTCAGCTTTTACGCCGACATCGCTCGCGAAGGCAGGACATCGATCACGGTCGCGGTCGAGGTCTATGCACAGCGCAACCCTACGGATGTCGTTTGCGTCAAGGTCACCGAAGCGAGCCTGACCTATGTCGCGGTCGGCGCTGACCGGCGGCCGAGAGAGCTTCCTGCGCAGTGACCCGCATTGCGAGCAAGTGTATAGTTACCGGCCACGCCCGCCACGCGTTTTCCCGGCGACGGCCTACGAAGCAACGCAAAATAACCAAACCACCGATGGAGGATTAACGTGAAGAGAGCCTGTCGATTCCGCCGCACGAGACTTGCCGCAGCTGTCGGTAGCGCCGTAGTGTCATTGGCCGCCGGCCATGCCGGTCTTGCCTACGGCTCCGCGTTTGCGCTTCAAGAGCAAAGCGGCAGCGGCCTGGGCAACGCCTTCGCCGGCGGCGCGGCGGTCGCCGAGGACGCAGCCACAATCTTCACCAATCCCGCGGGAATGTCCCGGCTGACGGGCATGCAGGCGGTGGCCGCCGGAAGCCTCATCTGCCCCGAAGCAAAATTCAGCAACAACGGGTCGCTGCCCGCGGCATTGCAGACACTGGGTGGAAACGGCGGCGACGCCGGCTCGTGTGCCGGCCTTCCAGCGATGTATTTCGCGTTACCGATCAACAAGCAGTGGTCTGCCGGCATCGGCGTCAACGCGCCGTTCGGATTGAAGACGGAATACGATTCGGACTGGATCGGCCGCTTTCAGGGGGTGAAGTCGAAGATCGAAACCATCAATGTCAATCCTGCGGTGTCGTTCAAGGTGAGCGACATGGTGAGCATCGGCGGCGGGGCGAATTACCAGCACCTCAAGGCGGAGCTCACCTCGCGGGTCAACTACGCGGGCGCGATCGGACAGGCTGCCCAAGTTGCCGCCGCGGCTGGGCAGATTCCTGCCGCCGCGATAACACCGATCCTCGCGGCATATGCCGGCGCTCAGTCCGATGCCAAGGTTACCGGCAACGACGGCAGCTGGGGCTGGAACATCGGCGTGCTGGTCAACGTCGACCCGCAGACGCGATTGGGCGCATCGTACCGATCCAAGATCAAATACGACGTGAGAGGCTCAGCCGAATTCACCAATCCTCCCGTTCCGGCGCTGCCGGCGTCGCTGGCTCCGGTTGCGGGTGCGCTCGCCGGTGCCGTCAATGGCGTGCTCAAGAATGGCGACATCAAGATCTCCATCGAGCTGCCCGACACCGCCAACGTGTCGATTTTCCGGCAGATCGACAGCAAGTGGGATGTGATGGCGGACTTGCAATACACCGGTTGGAGCACGGTGCAGAATCTCACCATCGTACGCAGCACGGGTGCGCTACTGTCGACGACGCCTGAGAATTTCAAGGACACCTGGCGGGCTTCCGTCGGTGCGAACTATCACTACAGCGATCAATGGATGTTCCGCGGCGGCCTTGCGTTCGATCAGTCGCCAGTGCGCGATGCCCAACGCACGCCGCGCTTGCCCGACAACGACCGCACCTGGATTTCCTTCGGCGCTCAGTACAAGTTTTCGCCGCAGCTTCTGCTTGACGCGGGTTACACCTACATCTTCGTCAAGGATCCGAGCATGAATCAGAACGCGGGGAGCACCGCAAGCAACGCCCTCATCAGTGGCACGTACAAGAGCAACGTCAACATCGTCGGAGTTCAGGCGACGTACACATTCAATTAAGAGCAATCGCTAAAGGCACGACATCCGCGCCGCAGGTTCGCCCTGCGGCGCGGCGCTTGGGCGACCTGAATGATAGGCGCTGGCCACGGCGCTCGTGAACCCTCTCCCAACCCGATTGAACCAACTGGCTTGAGCATGTCCGACTCACCTTTCCTCGTGCGCAAGGTCGCAGTGCTCGGTGCCGGGGTCATGGGCGCGCAGATCGCCGCGCACCTCGCCAACGCCGGCGTGCCGGTGGTCTTGTTCGACCTCTCCGCGAAGGACGGCGACTCGAACGCGATCGTGCGCAATGCCATCGACAAGCTCAAAAAGCTCGAGCCGCCGCCGCTGGCCACCAAGGACCGGTGGGCCTACATCGACGCCGCCAATTACGACCAGAATCTGGGAGAGCTGGCGGAATGCGATCTGGTGATCGAGGCGATCTCCGAGCGCATGGACTGGAAAAAGGCGCTTTACGAGAAGGTCGCTCCGCATGTCGGGCCGCGGGCGATCTTCGCCAGCAACACCTCCGGATTGTCGATCAATGCCCTGGGAGAGGCGTGTCCGCCGACGCTGCGACCGCGATTCTGCGGCATCCACTTTTTCAACCCGCCGCGATACATGCACTTGGTCGAGCTGATCGCGCAGCGGGCGACCGATCGAGGATTGCTCGACCAGCTCGAGACCTTCCTCGTCACCGTGCTGGGCAAGGGAGTGATACGCGCGAAGGACACGCCGAACTTTGTGGCGAACCGCGTGGGCGTGTTCTCGATGCTGGCGACGATGGCGCATACGGAAGCGTTCGGCCTAGGCTTCGACGTCGTTGATGCGCTGACCGGGCCGGCGATCGGCCGCGCGAAAAGCGCGACATATCGGACGGCCGACGTCGTCGGCCTTGACACCATGGCGCATGTCATCGCGACCATGGACCAGGCCTTGCCCGATGACCCATGGCACAAGTACTACCAGGCGCCCGTGTGGCTCAAGGCGCTGATCGACAAGGGCGCACTGGGACAGAAGGCCAAGGCCGGCGTCTTTCAGAAGGTCGGCAAGGAAATACAGGTGCTGGATCCGGGGACGCTTTCATACCGTCCCTCCGCAGGCGGAGTGGACTCGAGCGTCGCCGAGATCCTCGCTCTGAAGAATCCCGCGGAAAAGTTTGCCCGGTTGCGAGCGAGCAGTCACCCACAGGCGCAATTTCTATGGGCGATTTTCCGCGACCTGTTTCATTACTGCGCCTATCACCTCGCCGCCATCGCCGATAACGCGCGCGACGTCGATTTTGCGGTCCGATGGGGTTTCGGCTGGCAGATGGGCCCTTTCGAAATCTGGCAGGCCGCCGGCTGGAAGGAAGTGGCGCGCTGGATTGCCGAAGACATCAGTGCGGGCAAGACGCTTGCCAGCGTGCCGTTGCCGCAATGGGTGAGCGAAGGTCCCGCGGCGAGCGGCGTCCATGCGCGCGAAGGCGCCTTTTCCGCTGCCGAGAACGTATTCAAGCCGCGCTCCGCGCTCCCCGTCTATCGCCGCCAGTATTACCCCGATCCGATCCTGGGCGAGAAGTGGCCCGCCGGAACGACGATCATGGAAACAGACGCCGTGCGCATGTGGCATACCGGCGACGACATCGCCATCGCGTCGTTCAAGAGCAAGCTCAACACCATCGGCGAAGATGTGCTCGACGGAATTCTGGCCGCGATTGCCGAGGCCGAGAAAAACTGGCGCGGACTTGTCATCTGGCAGACGCGCGAGCCGTTTTCGGTAGGGGCAAATCTAGCGTCGGTCTTGCCCGCGGTGCAGGCAGGCAAGTGGGATCAGGTCGAAGCGGTGGTCGCCAAGTTTCAGCGTACGGCGCAGCGGCTCAAATACAGCTTGATTCCGACCGTCGCCGCGGTGCGGGGCATGGCGCTTGGCGGCGCGTGCGAATTCATCATGCACTGCGACCGGACTGTCGCCGCGCTGGAATCGTATATCGGACTGGTCGAGGCGGGAGTAGGGCTGTTGCCGGCCGGCGCAGGAAGCAAGGAGCTCGCCGTGCGCGCCGCGCAGGAAGTCGCGCGCGGAGCAAACGGCGGCCAGCTCGATCAGTTCCCGTTCCTGCGCACCTATTTCCAGCAAGTGGCCACCGCCACGGTATCGAAGAGCGCGCTCGACGCCAGAGACATCGGTTATCTGCGGCCGTCGGACGTGGTCATCTTCAATCCTCACGAGCTGCTCTGGGTCGCCAAAGCGCAGGTGCGCTCGCTTTCGGAGAGCGCGTACCGTCCGCCGCTGCCCGCGCGCAACATACCGGTGGCCGGCAAAACAGGCATCGCAACGCTGGAAATGATGCTGGTCAACATGCGCGACGGCGGATTCATCTCGGGGTACGACTTCGAGATCGGACTGGCGATCGCCCGCGTGCTCTGCGGTGGCGAGCTAGAGTCGGGAAGCCTGGTCGACGAGAACTGGTTTCTTACCCTGGAACGGAGGGAATTCATGGGCCTGCTCAGGAGTGCGAAGACGCAGGAGCGCGTTGCCCACACTTTGAAGACCGGGAAACCTTTGCGCAATTGAATGCCTGTCGTCCCCACGAAAGTGGGGACCCAGCGGCGTTCGTCAAAAGACACTGGGTTCCCGCTTGGCCGAAACTTCGCCCTGCGGGCTCGTTTTCGCGGGAACGACGGTACTAAGGATTTGAGCATCACGCACTC
>DASZZK010000354.1:0-2352 GCA_035544975.1 Casimicrobiaceae bacterium
CAGTGCGTCGGCCTTTTTGCGGTCGATGCGTCCATTGAGGATTTCGATGTCCTGCGGCTCGCGGCTCATGACGTAGACCAGGTTGAGGCGGTTGAGGAAGCGATCCTTCAAGTCCGAAAGCTCCTCCCGGAAGATCACCGCACTCGACGAGCGGTTGCCGTAGAAGAGGGTGAAGCGGCTGTCGGCTTCCGTAAGCAGCGTCGTCTTGACGATCGACAACAGCGGTGTGATGCCGCTGCCCGCCGCAAATCCGACGTAATGCTTGCGATTGGCCGGCTCGAGCGCGACGTTGAAGTGCCCCATCGGTGGCATTACATCGATGGTTGCACCCTCTTTGAGGTGCTCGTTGGCCCAGGTGGAGAACGCCCCTCCGGGAGTCTTCTTGACCGCGATGCGCAGCTTGTCGTCCTGCACCGCCGAGCAGATCGAGTAGGAGCGCCGCACATGCTCGCCGCCGATATCCGCGCGCAGCGTGAGATGCTGACCCTGCACGAAGCGGAACCGGTCCTCCAACGCGGAAGGCACGTCGAAGGTCAGCGTGACCGCGTCGCGCGTCTCGCGGGCGACGGAGGCGATGGTAAGCGGGTGGAATTTACTCATCGATATCGAGCATTGAGAAGCTGGATGGCACCCAGAGTCCGAACGATACGCGTGTACCTAAGATCGTCATTCCCGCGAAAGCGGGAATCCATTGGCACTCTAAGAAACATGGATCCCCGCTTCCGCGGGGATGACGCCCGTATTGTTGAAGCTGTTACCGATATTGGCAATCCTCAACATCACGATCCGTGCGAGCAATCAGTGCGGCTTGAAATAGTCGAACGGCTCGAGGCAGTCGTCGCAGCGATACTGCGCCTTGCACCGTGTCGAGCCGTAACGCGACTGCTCGCGAGTGCGCGTCGAGTTACAACGCGGACAGGGGACGATCGCCGCCTCGGTGCGATAGCGGTGCAACGCGCTGATGTCGATTCGACTCGCCGCGACGACACGTGCTCCTGGAGGAGCGATACCGTAATCGGCAAGCCGCTGCCGGGCTTCCGGTGCGATCCAGTCGGTGGTCCACGCCGGCGTGAGCCGGGTCTCGACGCGAAAGGGCGCGACACCCGCAGCGCGCAAGGCGCGCCCGATGTCGCTGGCAATGACCTCGGTGGCCGGGCATCCGGAGTAGGTCGGGGTGACGGAGACCACCCATTCATCGTCACGCCACTCGACGCCACGGATGATGCCGAGATCGACCACCGAGATCACCGGGATCTCGGGATCGGGAACCGCGGCCAGCGCGCGCCATATCGCGTCCACGCCGGGCCTGTCCGTATCCGCAAGCGCGAGAACAGATGCGCTCGTGCTCACCACTGCACACCCGGGTGAGCACGATGAAGCGATTGCATTTCCGCGAGCAGGTGCCCCAGGTGCTCGCTATGCACGCCCTGCTTTCCGCCGCGCTGCATCCACGCCGCCGACGGCATGGTCAGCGTCGCCCGATCCAGCACCGCGGCGACACGATCGCGCCAGGCAGGCAAGAGGGCGCCGACGTCAGCGGCGACGCCCTCGGCGGCAAGCGCCAATTCGGTATCGTCGGCAGCGAACATCTCGCCGGTGTACATCCACAGATCGTCGATTGCCGACTGCATCCTGGTGTGGCTCAGCTCGGTGCCGTCGCCGAGCCGGATCACCCAGTCGGCGCTGCGCTCGGCGTGATACATCACTTCCTTGAGCGCCTTGGCCGCGATTTCGGCGATGCGTGGATCGCGCGAGACCGCGAGGTTTCTCAGCAACAGCTCGTGCCAGATGTCGAAATAGAACTGTCGTGCCGTCGTATCCGCGTAGTTGCCATTGGGCTGCTCGGCAAGCAGCAGATTGCGAAAGCCGCCGCCTTCGCGCATGAACGCGAACTCGTCTTCGCTGCGGCCCGCGCCGCCGGAGCCCACTTCGCGCGCCTCGACCTCGCTCGCGTACGCGAACCACAGCCGCGCCTGGCCGAGGAGATCGAGACCGACATTGGTCAGTGCGATGTCTTCCTCGAGTACCGGCCCGTGGCCCACCCACTCGCCGAGGCGCTGGGCGAGGATCAGGTCGCTGTCGGCAAGCCGCAGGACGTAATCGAGGAGTTGCTGGTCGGATGCCATGTCAGATGTGCTTCACTTCATCGGGCATCGGAAAAAAGGTCGGATGCCGATACACCTTGCTGCTCGCGGGCTCGAACATGGGCTCCTTTTTACCCGGAGAGGTGGCGACGATGTCGGCCGACTTGACGACCCAGATGCTGACGCCCTCATTGCGCCGCGTGTAGACGTCGCGCGCGTTCTTGACTGCCATCTCCGCATCGGGCGCGTGCAGGCTGCCGACGTGCTT
>DASZZK010000355.1:0-2657 GCA_035544975.1 Casimicrobiaceae bacterium
GACCAGGCCCAGCGTTCGCACCGCAGGCACATTGAGCGAGCTCCCCAGTGCGGTGCGCACGCTGACCATGCCGCGAAACTGCCGATCGTAGTTCTGCGGCACGTACATGCCGCGCTCGGTCGCGATGGCGACCGGGCTGTCATCGACCAGCGATGCCGCGGTGAGCAGGCGCGAGTCGAGGGCGAGCGCGTACAGAAATGGCTTCAAGGTCGACCCGGCCTGCCGCGGCGCGATCACGCCATCGACCCGCGCGGCGCTGGACAGTTCGCCGCCGCTGCCGACGTACGCCAAGACTTCGCCTGTCGCGTTATTGAGCACCACGATCGCGCCATCGCCGACGCCGCGCTCGGCGAGCTCGGCGAGATGCTGACGCAAAGTCTCGATGGCGTAGCGTTGCACCTCGGCATCGAGCGTCGTAGACCTGCGCTCGCCCGGCGACTTGAGCAGCTTTGCGCCAAGATGCGGCGCGAGGTTCCAGCGTGCGCGCATGCGATAAGCGCCCGCCAGCGCCACGGTCGTCATCGCGCGCACTTCCTCGCACGCGACTTCGGGCGCGGAAAGCGCGGTCACGGCGCATGCGCGCTGCGCGACCAGCGCCGCCGGCGCGTTGGGCCCGCGCAGCAATGCGACCAGAATCGCCGCTTCGCGCGCGTCGAGCCCGGCGGGCGCTTTGCCGAACAAGCCGTGCGCCGCGGCGTCGAGACCCTTGAGCTCGCCGCGGTACGAGGCAAGATTGAGATATGCCTCGAGTATCTGCGGCTTTGTCCACGTGCGTTCCAGCGCCAGCGCGGCCTGCGCCTGATTCCACTTTTGCGTCAAGGTGCGCGAGCTGCCGGAAAGCGAGAGCGCCGGGTCGAGCATTCCGGCGAGCTGCATGGTCAGTGTCGAGCCGCCGCGCGCGCCCCGCCCGTCCAGCGTGCGCCACACGCTATCCCACGCCGCGCCCGCAAGGCCCGACCAGTCGACGCCTCCGTGCTCGAAAAACCGCTTGTCCTCTGCGGCGACCAATGTTGCCGCGACTGCAGGCGAAACGTCGGCGAGCGGAATCCAATCCAGCTGCCTCACGCGCGGGTCGATGCGCACCTCGGACAGCGGCGCGCCGTGACGATCGAGAAGCAGCGCTTCCGACGTCCCGTAGGCGGACTTGACGTCGGCAAACGACGGTAGCGGCGTGGCCGCCGCGACATCGAAAGCTGCCAGCAGCATCGCCGTCGCGACCAACGACAAGGCCCGCGAGCGCAGACAGGCGATCATGGCTGGACTTTCCAATCCTCGTTGGGATATTCGCCGAGCATTTCCGGCGCATACATGGCCTCGACGTGCGTTGCCGGCAGGTGGAACGTTCCAGGATTGTTTAGCCGCACCGTGTATTCGACGATGAAGCGTCCCTTGGGCACGTAGCGGTAATAGGCGCGGAAGCCCTCGAACGTGCGCTCCTCGAATGCCGGCCAGACGGTGCCGCGTTTGGTTTCGCCTTGGGCGAGCAGGGTCGAGTCGCCGCCGAGGCCGCGACCCAGCACCGTGCTGCCGGCGGGAATGGGATCGTCGACGACCACCCACGTCATGTCGGCCTGCGCTTCGACTTCAAGATGCACGCGCGCGACGTCGCCCCGGCTCCAGCGCCCTGCCGTCTTTTGCTGCACGGGCGTGACCATGCGCGAAACCTTGTAGCCGCTGGAAAAAGGAATCTTCAACGGAATCGCCGCGATGCTTTGCAGCGTCACCCACGGGCGGCCGGTTCCATCCTGAGCCACATTCAGCGGCTCGCGTCCCTCGGGCCACGAAAGTTTCTTCTCGAATGGCTTGGCACCGTCGTCGTCCTTCCAGGCATGCGCAAACTTTTCCGCCGCAAGCGTCGCCGTCGTCGTTCCGGTGACCGGCGTGCTCTCGAACGCCGCCGAGAACTTGTCCACCGCCACGATGCCCCAGGCGTTGGCGACGGTCGTGTTCCAGCGACCGCGCTGCATGCGCGACAGCGCGCCGCGCACCAGCCGCGGCATGTCGTCGCGCCAGGCGGGATCGTCGAGCAGCGCCAGCACCATGCGATTGGCGTTGCGGTCGGCGGAGATCATCAGCCACCACAATGCGTCGGCCTTTTCGGTGGAGAAGCCCATGATCGTGCCCTGGAAGTTGAGCCGCGAGCGCAGAATTTGTCCGGCTTCGGCCAAGCGCGCGTCACGGCGCGGCAACTGCGGCTGACGCTTGAGAATCACCAGCCAGTCGATTACTGCGGAGGTCGGCCAGAGGTTTGGCTCGATCGAGATGCTATCGAGCCACTTGGCATTGAGCGGCTGCGAGCGGCGCGAGAGCGCCTCCAGCGCGGCGATCTTGCGAATCGCCAGATCCGCCGTCGGCAATGCGGAGTAACGCACCACGCGACCCTCGACAAAACCGATCAGCGCCTGTTCCATGCGCCCACGTGCCTCGTCGGGAACTGGCCAGCGGGCCTCGTCGCCGATCGAAAGCACATACGCAGTCAGGGAGTCGTCGCCGTCGCGCATGATCGGCCAGAATTTCACCAGTCCGTCGCGGTCGAGATAATCGGGAAGCGCGCGCATCGCGGCATCCCACATTGCCTTTTCGCGTAGCCCGATCGCGATCGAGACCCTTTGTTCGAAGCAGCTGTACGGGTACCAGCTCAAGTATTCGCGCACGCC
>DASZZK010000356.1:0-3144 GCA_035544975.1 Casimicrobiaceae bacterium
GGTGATGCAGATCATGCCGATCGCGTTCTCAGTGATGTTCATCTTTTTCCCGTCAGGCCTGGTGCTCTACTGGCTGATCAACAACTCGCTGCAGATTTTCCAGCAATGGCATATGAATCGTGTGCTCGAACGCGAGGCCGCTGTCGCGATCGCCAAGAGACGGTAATGAGGAAGGCTGTGAAGACGCTGGTGGGGATGCGACCGAGAGGCTGATGCCGTGAACCCAGCCGGCGGCCGCCTCGCGCCGCCTCTTGCATGACGTTTCGCGTGTCCAAATCCGCTAACGTGGACGTCATTGCCGCGATCGCGACGCCGCCCGGGCGGGGCGGCATCGGCATCGTCCGGGTTTCGGGAGCGGACCTCACCCCTATCCTCGAGGGCATTGTCGGCCGCCCGCTGGCGCCTCGTGTGGCGACGAGCGCGGCTTTCCGCGGCGCACAAGGCGATACGCTCGATCAGGGCATCGCACTATTCTTCTCCGCGCCGGCGTCGTATACGGGCGAAAACGTTCTCGAGCTGCAAGGACACGGCGGCCCTGCCGTTCTGGCGCTGGTGCTGAAGCGCTGCCTCGATCTCGGAGCCCGCCTCGCCGAGCCGGGCGAATTCACCAAACGCGCGTTTCTCAACGACAAGATCGACCTCGCTCAGGCCGAAGCGGTCGCCGATCTCATCAGCGCCACGACAGCCGCCGGCGTTCGCGCGGCAACACGCAGCCTGGTCGGCGAATTCTCGCGCGAGGTCCACGCGCTTCTCGATCGATTGGTGGAGCTGCGGGTGTTCATCGAAGCGACGCTCGATTTTCCGGAGGAAGACGTCGACTTCATCCGTACCGCGGACATCGCCGGGAAAATCCAGCGCCTGCAGCAAACCCTCGATGGCCTGCTCGCGCGCTCCCGCCAGGGACGGCTCTTGCTCGAGGGCCTCGAAGTCGTCTTGATCGGACAGCCCAATGTCGGCAAGTCGAGCCTGCTCAATCAGCTCGTCGGCGAGGATCGTGCGATCGTGACACCGGTTGCCGGCACGACGCGCGACGCGATTCGCAGCAGCGTCGAGGTCGACGGCATTCCGCTGCACGTCATCGATACCGCGGGTCTGCGCGAGACGGGCGACGCCGTCGAGCAAGTCGGCATCGCCCGGGCGTGGGCGGAAATCGAGCGGGCCGATCTGGCACTGCTTATCACCGACGCGCGAGCGCCGCAGCATGCGGGAGACACGGCTATCGTCGCCAGGCTTCATCCGACGCTGCCGCGAGTGGTCGTGCGCAACAAGATCGACCTGGCGGGCGTCCAAGCCCGCCGCAGCACCATCGACGGTATCGCCGAGATCTGGTTGTCGGCGAAAACCGGCGCCGGAGTCGATCTGCTGCGCCAGGCGATTCTGGAGCTCGTCGGCGCGGAAGAAAACACCCACGACGCCTTTCTCGCGCGTGAGCGCCATTTGCGAGCGCTCGGCGCGGCTCGGGAACATCTTGCGCTCGCGGTGACGCATCTGCATCCTGTGTCCGCTCCCGTGCTCGAGCTCTGCGCCGAAGAGTTGCGCCAGGCGCATGAGGCGCTCGGCGAGATCACTGGAGCGCACACCGCGGATGATCTGCTGGGTGCGATCTTCAGCCGTTTTTGCATCGGAAAATAATATAAGGTTCTTTAGTTCTTGCGACGACACTCGATCGTCGCTGCAAACGAGTTTTTCAACAAAACAGGGCGGCGTGACCCGCATTACAATTAGGTCAGCAAAATTGAAAAGTGACAAGTTGAGGGTGTTCATTTTCGGATGGACCGCACTCGAGATACTTGTCCACAAGGCGTTCAGAACGTACGTGGATCAATTTCTGGCACCCATTGCCCAGGTCGAACCGGTAAGGCTCCGCGGACGGTTCTTGCGTCGTCTGAAGGAAGCAATGAACGACAAATACCGGCTGACCGACGAATTTCTCGTTGTGACTTCGGTACTCTTTCCCGACGTCGCGACAGAAAGGGTCGAGAGTGACACAGCGTTGTTTGAGCGACTTAAGGCACTGCGCGACGACTTGCTGCATGGCAAAGCGGTGGACGAAAACAGTTTGCCAGTACATGAGCGCATCCGGCGCTGCGATAACAGGCGATATCCGAATGCGTTTGCGCTTCTTCCGGACAGCACGTCCGGCGGTGGCGCATGCGGTAGACTTCCCCCCGCATTCGACGAATATCGGCCGCGTTGATGGCGCTCGCCTCAATGTGATGGGCTTTCTCGGCGGCCTGGTGATGTCGGCGATCAAACGCGATCGCGGCGTCAAGGATTGGGGCACATGATCGAGGGACACGGCGGCATGCTCGATCGGCTCGACTCGGTGGTATTCGCCGCGCCGGTTTTCTTTCACGCGACGCGACATTGGTGGACCTGATCGGCTGGTCCCAGGGCGCGACGCTGCGACGATCGAAAGTCGCTAAGCCGCCCAATCGAGAATGACCTTGCCACTCTGACCCGAGAGCATGGTCGCAAACGCGGTTTCGAATTCCTCCGCGGCGTAGTGGTGGGTGATGATCGGCGACAAGTCGAGTCCGCTTTGGATCATCGCCACCATTTTGTACCAGGTCTCGAACATCTCGCGCCCGTAGACGCCCTTGATCTCGAGTCCCTTGAAAATGATCTGGTTCCAGTCGATCGCCATGCGCGCCGGCGGAATGCCAAGCAATGCGACCTTGCCGCCGTGATTCATGTGCAGAAGCAGGCTCTCGAACGCCTGCGGCACACCGGACATTTCCATCCCGACGTCGAACCCTTCGGTCATGCCCAGCTCGTCCATGATGTCGCGCAGCTTCTCGCGTTCGACATTGACCGCGCGAGTCGCGCCCATGCGTCGCGCGAGATCGAGCCGGTAGTCGTTGACGTCGGTGATCACCACATAGCGCGCGCCGACGTGGCGCGCGATCGCCGCGGCCATGATACCGATCGGACCGGCGCCGGTGATCAAGACATCCTCGCCGACCAGATTGAACGACAGCGCCGTATGCGTTGCGTTGCCGAAGGGATCGAAGATCGACGCCAGATCGTCGGAGATATCGTCGGGAATCTTGAATGCATTGAAGGCCGGGATCACGAGATACTCGGCGAAAGCGCCCTCGCGGTTGACGCCGACGCCGATCGTATTGCGGCACAGGTGCCGCC
>DASZZK010000357.1:0-4339 GCA_035544975.1 Casimicrobiaceae bacterium
AAGGGGACGGTATCCGCGGCCTCGATCCGACCCTGCTCGACGAGCGATTCCTCCGCCTGGAGCGCGAACCGGTTGGCAACTTCCTCGGACAGCGGCAGCTTCAGAATCGCTTCGCGGTGTGCGCGCGACTGTGCGAGTGCGAAATGAACGTAGGAGTTGTTGTGATCGCGTGCCATCGCCTGCAGGACGCGGGCGGAAGGCGTCGACGCGGGATCGTCGAGCGCGGCAATAGCCGCCGCAAGCGCGTTGCGATGCAAATTGCCGCCGGTTGCCGTGTCAAGCGCGGCGGCGATCTGCTTGCACTCGGCGAGCACCTCGCCGCCCCACTCGGCGAGCGGTACTTCCTGCGACCCTCTCGTTAGACGCAGCCCCGGCTCGCGACCGCGCGAGGCGACGCGCTGCTTGTTGCCGATGATGTCGCCAAGCTCCTGCGGCGTGTCGGGCGGGCTGTCGCAAAGCAGGCAGTGCAGCAGGAACACGTCGAGCAAGCGCAGCGTGCTGGCGACGATGCCGACTGGGTAGAACGGATCGAGGTCCATCAGCCGCACTTCGACGTACTCGACACCGCGATCGCGCAAGGCGTGCAGTGGGCGCTCGCCGGGCCGGATCACGCGCTTGGGGCGGATGGTGCCGTAGAACTCGTTTTCGATTTGCAGCAGGCTGGTGGCGAGCTGATGATAGTCGTCGCCTTTGCGGATGCCGATGGCCTCGTACGCCGGATACGGCTGGGTGAGCGCCTGCTGCAGCGAGGCGCCGTAGCTCTCGAGGCTGTTGTAGCTCACCGCCAGCGAAGACTGCGCGTCGCTCTGGTAGCCCAGCCGCCCCATGCGCAGCGACGTCGCGTAGGGCAGATAAAGAGTGTCCCCGCTCAGCCGCTCGAGCTCGTGCTCGCGGCCTTCGACGAAGGTCGAGCACACCGCGGGAGACGCGCCAAAGAGATAGAGCAACAGCCACGAGTGACGGCGGAAGTTGCGGATCAGCGAGAAATAGGCTTCGTTGGAAAGCGGTTCGGGCAGC
Source organism: Casimicrobiaceae bacterium (assembly GCA_035544975.1). GTDB lineage: Bacteria > Pseudomonadota > Gammaproteobacteria > Burkholderiales > Casimicrobiaceae > PALSA-1003. The sequence goes on from DASZZK010000357.1 coordinate 1,018, forward strand.
GAAAAGTTGTAGTGGATGCCGGAGATCGTCTGCATGCGCCGGCCGTAGCGATGCGAAAGGCCCGTGCGGTAGACGCTCTTCGCACGGCCGACGTTGGAGCTGCCGTAGCGGCCCAAGGGTATCTTGTCGTCCGCGGGCAGCCGGCAGGGCATGCTCGCGGCCCAGAGCAGCTCGTCGCCGATCGCGCGGTAGACGACCTGGTGGATCTCCGTGAGCTCTTTCAGGCATGCGTCGGCATTCGAATGCACGCCGGTGATGAGCTCGACTTGCGACTCGCTGAAGTCGGTGGTGATGTGCGGATGGGTGAGCGCCGACCCGAGACGAGCCGGATGCGGCGTCGTGGCCAGCAAGCCGTCGGGCTGCACGCGCAGACTTTCTTTTTCGATACCGCGGCGGAGGCTGTTCAGCACCTCGCGCGGCAGCGCGCTGAGACGTTCTTCGAGAGGCAAAACGAGTTCGGACAGCACACCTACTCCAGTTGGACCCATTTCGTCAGCGCAAGCCACCCAGTATTTCCAGCGTAGTCAGGCGCAGCAACTGCAATTCGTCGGTGATCTTCACCATCGCCTCGTCGTTGGTCCCGAGACCCTCGACATTATCCCGCCATGCGGCCCACAGCCGCTCCGCCTCCGCCGGACCTGGAGCAGGCAGGACTTGGGCGAGATCGCGAATATAAATCATCCGCCCAAATCCCTGCACCGGATCGCCGAGCTGACGATTTTTCTGAAAGTGCAAGTATTCCACGACGATCTGCGCTTCGCCCAGATTCTTGAGCGTCTCGAACGCGGCAATGCGCACACTGTGATTGATTTCGGTCTTCTCGTTGCGCCAGGTGTTATACGCCATCCCCGTAAGGGCGACGATCATGCTCATGATGGCGACGATGTTGGCTCGAATTTGCGACACGATTTGTGCGCGGTTGATTACGATCTTCATTTGACCGCCTCCACATGTTTCACAGCCCGGCATTGTCGCAGAAAACATGGAAAAGGTAGGTCGTGGTCGAGTTCCTGCGCAAGGGTTCCAGTGCCGGATGTGAGATACGCCCGCGACTGCGACATGCCGAAAGCGAGCCGTTAAACGTCAATTGCGCTAAGATGAAACGCGATGGGGTCGCGCTTGGCCAAGGCACGGAATATCGAGATCAATGACTAGAGCGCTATAGAACCGCGCCTCAACGCGGAGATCCAATGGCTCACAACACCCTAGTAAGCGCCGACGCTCACGCGCCGCCGGTCACGCAAATCCTTGCCGACTTCGTGACCAAACATCCGTCGCAGGGCTGGGATGCGAGCGTCGACAAAGAGGCGCATCGGACCTTGTTGAACTGGGTCGGTTGCGCGATTGGCGCATCGCAACACGCGACCGTCAAAGCGGCGCTTGCCGCGGTCATGGAACTTGCGCCAACGGCCCAAGCGACGATCTTCGGGCGCGTCGAGCTTGTCGACGTCGCCAGCGCAGCGCTGCTGAACGGCATCACGTCGCACACCTTCGATTTCGACGATACGCATCTTTTGACCATCATCCATCCCGCCGGGCCGGTCGCCTCCGCGCTGCTGGCGCTCGCGGAACACTGCGGCGCGACGGGAAGGCAGTTCATCGACGCGCTGGTGCTCGGCATCGACGTCGAGTGCCGCGTCGGCAACATGATCTACCCTGAGCATTACGATCGCGGCTGGCACATCACCGGCTCGACCGGAATGCTCGGCGCTGCCGCCGCATGCGCGCGGCTCTTGGGGCTTGACGCGGGCAAGACCGCGATGGCGCTGGGCATCGCCGCGTCGCAGCCCATCGGCGTGCGCGAGCAGTTCGGGTCGATGACCAAGGCCTTTCACATCGGCGGCGCCGCGCGGGCGGGATTGATGTCGGCGTTGATGGCGAAGCATGGCTATACTGCGTCGAGCCGTGCGATCGAAGCGCCGCGCGGCCTGGCGCAGACCTACTCGACCAAGTGCGACTGGAACGAGATCACCGCCGAGCTTGGCAAACGCTTCGAGATTTCGTTCAATACCTACAAGCCGTTCGCCTGCGGAATCGTGATTCATCCCAGCATCGATGGTTGCATGCAGCTCCTCAATGCGAACCGTGTGGCCATCGACGACATCGAGCGCATCGATCTCAAGGTGCATTCGCTGGTGCTCGAGCTGACCGGCAAGACCGCGCCGCGTACCGGACTCGAAGCCAAGTTCAGCGTCTATCACGCCTGCGCGGCGGGCATTCTGCTCGGCGAAGTCGGCGAGCACGCATTCTCGGATGAAGTCGTCGCCAGGGCCGACGTGATCGCGTTGCGCGACCGGATCAAGGCCAGCGTCGACGATGGAATCGATGAGGCGTCCGCGGACGTGGCCATCACCTGCAAGGATGGCCGCAAGCTGCACCTATTCGTCGAGCATGCGATCGGCAGCGTGCAGCGTCCGATGAGTGACGCCGATCTGCAGCACAAGTTTCACGGTCTGGTCGACCCTGTTCTGGGCAACGCGCGCGCCGGGCGCCTGATCGAGCAATGCGCAAGCTTATCGGGCGCGGCGGATGTGCGCTCGCTGACGGCGTCGGCGCGCGTCGCTTCCGCTGAAGCCGTTGCCGCCGAATAGATTCTGCGCTACAAAGCGGAGCCGCTCCTCGCGAGCAAGGTCGGCGTGATCGTCAACGATACCGGCAGCGCGGACGTCGTGACAAAGAATCTGCGCGTGTCGTCGAACTCGCCGATGCCTCCGACACATATCCAGCACAGTTGTGCGGTGCGCACCCTCAGCCAATGCGAGCCCGGCGGAAGGTTGACTGTGGCGGTGGCTCCCGAGCTGGTGAACGTGAGCGCGGACCTCGGTAACCTCGTCCCATCCACCTCGACGATGGGTCCCATGCCCAGACCGCCACTCGGCCAGGTGAGTTGAATCGTCACGGGAACTCGCGCTTCGGCGCCGCTTATCAGCTCGCCGTCTCTCGGAGAGATCACCAGCGAAGTGCAGCCGCACGCCAATGCGGCCATAAACACAGGAAAAATCCAGCGTATCGACATATTCTTCCTCCCCAGGTGGCCACCGATTGCGGCAAGGCTCATTCGTGCCGACGCACCAACTTCTTTGCGTCGCTGTAACTTGCGACGAATCTGCGCCACTATGCGCCGCCGGAGCGCATCCGGCAACAATCGCGGCGGCAAAAGGGGATGTAACCGGAGAGCCGCAGCCACCGAATCAACTTCCGCGGGCGGTTTCGCACGCACCCGGTGAAGATCGAAAGCCGCCGAATGAATTCGGCGCTGCTGCCCTTAGCGAGCGTCGCCCGCGGGCGCAATCGCGGCGCCCTCGACGTGGTTGCGAGCGAG
>DASZZK010000358.1:0-5153 GCA_035544975.1 Casimicrobiaceae bacterium
CGACGGCTCCGGCCGTCGCCGTTGCATGTGCGCGAGGGATAGAGGTCCCCGCCGGGGTTACCCCTTGTATTCGAGCACGTGCATGCCGGCATTCCAGTCGCTGACGAACATCAACCCTTCGGTCGTGACAAACAGGTCGGCCGTCTTCGCATCGAGCGCGATGTTGGGGCGCGGATCGATCAGCTTTGCCGGGATTGGCGGCACCCAGTAGGCGATTTCCTTCGGCGCGAATTGATCCTTGATGTCGAACACGCGCACGCCGGCGTTGTTGTAGGTGGCGAAGATGGTTTCCTCGCTTTGCATCGAGCCCGGGCGGTTTTCGTGCAGGTTGTGCGGCCCGAAAGTGCCAAGCGAACAGTAGTTGCGGTCCCGGGGCGTGGGGAGGGTGGAAATCGGCACCGGGTTCTCGGGCGCACGCATATCGAGCACGAAAGTGTGGAACGTGCCTTTGGCGCATTGCTGCGCGTTGGCCTCGTCGGCGATCACCGCGAGCTTGCGGCCGGGAAGCGGCAGTGGAGTGTGCGTGCCGCCGGGGAACGGCGGCGACCAGTTGATGTGCGACAGCAGCTTCAGATGGGGCTGCTGGCCGAACAGCTTACGCTTGTAGCGTGAAATTGGGGACCACGTTTCCTCGCGGTGCGGACGGTGCTGACAAACGCGGACCGCTACGTTAGCCTTGCGCCACGATCTTCGAGCTCGGTGGCCGTCCATGACCGAAAAGTCCCGCCCAAGCCCTGACAAGCACGGCCCGGTGGACACGCTCGATCGGACCTTAGGGCGTCTGGTCGCGGCGGCATCGGTCCTGGTGCTTCCTGTGTCGCTGCTTTTATTCTTGCAGTGGCCGCTACGCGAATGGCTGCAGGCGTATTCGCGTGAGGCCAACGATCTGGCACAGGTATTGTTCGCTCTCTATGTGAGCGTTGCGATTACCGCCGCAACGCGCCACAACGCGCACATTGCTGCCGACGCTTTTGCGCGGCGCTACTACGCCGCCGTGCGATATTGGCTCGCGAGGCTCGGCGCACTGTTGGTGCTGATTCCGTGGTCGATGTTCGTCATTTACGCGGCGTGGCCGAGTGTCGCGCAATCGGTTGGCCAGCTCGAAGGTTTTCCTGAGACCTTCAATCCCGGTTATTTCATCCTGAAGCTTGCGCTGTTGCTGCTCGCGCTGTTGACGCTGGCGCAAGCTGTGGTGGAAGTCTTTCGCGCGCCCGGCGAAGCCGGCCCCTGATGGCGACGACGGGACTGTGGATGCTGGCAGCAGTGGCGGTCGCGCTGATCGCGACCGGGCTGCCCGCGTGGATCGTGCTGATCGGTGTAGCCGTCGCGTTCAGCGCTGGCGGATTGTTTGTCGGCGCGTTTACGCTGCCGATACTCACGGCCGTCCCGGCGCGGATTCTGGGTCTGCTCGAAAACGATCTTCTGCAGGCGCTGCCCCTCTACGTCCTGATGGGCGCATTGCTCAATCACCTGCCGCTTGCGCAGACGCTGTTTCGCGCGACGAGCCGGGCACTGCAGCGATCCGGCGCGGGCACAGCGCTCGCAGGACTGGGCCTCGGGGTATTGCTGGCACCGATGAACGGTTCGGTCGGCGCGAGCGTCGCCACACTTGGGCGCACCGTGTTTCCGCGCCTTGACGCTGCCGGAATGCCGGCCGAGAAGAGCGCCGCGCTGATCTGCGTCGCCAGCACGCTGGGCGTCGTGGTGCCGCCATCGCTGGTGTTGATCCTGCTTTCGGACGCAATGATGCGCGCGCATACCGAAGCGCTCAACGCAACCGGTGCGGCGGTTCGCATCATCAATACCCAGGATGTGTTCCTGGGAGCGCTCGTACCCGCGGCGATTCTGCTCGCAATGTACGTTGTCGTGACCTGGGGAATGCGCCCGCGAAAAACGACGATCGATGCCGCCTCGGCGCCTCGACCCGCCGCCCGCGAATGGGCTACTGCCGGCGCGACGGCAGCGTTCGTTGCCGGCCTGTTGATCGCCGTCACGCTGGGCTATCTCTACGCGGTGGAAGCGGCGGCGGCGGGTGGCGTCGTGCTGATCCTGTTCGGACTGGTGACGCGCACGTTAACGCGGTCCGTGCTGCGCGAGGTCCTGCGCGACACGATGGCGGTCACAGGCGCGCTGTTCGCCCTGCTGGTTGGCGCGACAGTGTTTACGTTGATCCTGCGCGCGTATGGCACCGACCGCTGGGTCGCGGACGCGCTTGTTCACCTTCCCGGGGGAGCGCCGGCCACCCTCGCCGTCGTGCTCGCGAGTCTCGCGCTGTGCGCGCTGGTGCTCGACGCCTTCGAAATGATATTTGTCGTCATCCCCATCGTCATGCCCCCACTGTTGACGCAGATCGGCGACGCGACGTGGGTCGCGGTGCTGACCTTGCTTATCCTGCAGGCGAGCTTCCTGACGCCGCCGTTCGGGTATGCGGTACTGATGGTCCGCAACAGCGTGCGTCGGGCGCTGTCCGCCCGCGGACTGGCCCGCGCGCTGGCGCCCTATCTGGCAGCGCAACTTGCCGTGCTCGCGTTGACCCTCGCGTGGCCGGCGCTGGTTTGGCATCGCAATCCGAGCGATCTCCGATCGGCGACACCGGCTGCGTCGACCTCCGAAGACGAGCAGCGGCGGGCGCTGGAGCGGCAGCTCGAGCAGAATGCCGATAACGAAGCGAAGGATGCGGCAAGCGACACGGCTGCGAAACCGCGGTGAGCGTGGCTAGCAGCGTGGCCGGCCGTCAGTGCGCGGCCTTCTGCCGCGCGACATCGATGTCGAGGTACTTCCATGGTTCTAGGAAGAAGGGGCCGGGTTTGAACCCGAGTAACCAGGGCTGCGCCAGGACGCTGCGATACCGATACGTGCCGAGCATCAGCGGCATGTACGCGGCGGCGAGTTGGGACATCTTTTCGTAAAGGAGCGTGCGCTCTGGACTGTCCGGCATGACCCGCGCTCGCTCGAAGAGGCGGTCGAACTCCGGCAGGTTGAAGTGAGCGTCGTTCATGCCGTTGCCGATATTCTTGCCATAGAGGATTTCGAGCGCTACACCCCCGTCCCGCAGCGTAACCAAGCGTCCGAGTCGGAACATCTGCAGTTGGCCCGCTGTGCTCATCTTCAAGAGGTCCGGCCACTTCTGCTTGACAAATTCTATGCGGATGCCCACCGCCTCCATGCTCCGCTTCCATAGCTCATCGAACTCGCGGCTATCGCTGTCCGGCGGTGAACCGAGCTTGAGTACGAGCGGAGACCTATCGGGACGCGTGCGATAGCCTCCGGGCCCGACCACCTTGTAGCCGAACTTGTCGAGCAGCGCTCGCGCCGCTGCCGGGTCGTAGCCTGCACGCCGATTACGCGTCGAGTCGTGCCCGAGCAATCCCGGAGGAATGATCTGGGTCGCGGGGATCGCCTAGCCTCGACGCAGCACACGGATTTCGTTATCGACATCGAAGGCCATGGCGATCGCGCGACGCAGGGCTACTCTTTCTGGGGTATAGCCGCCAACGACCGGGTCATCCATGTTGAAGTAGGTGTACGTGAACGCGGACTCGAGCACCCGAGTCCACTTCACGGCTCGGCGCGAATACTCGGACCTGAGCGAACCGTTTTCAAGAACGCGTTCGACGAGGTCGTACGGAACGAGTAGATAGTCGATCTGCTGCGCATTAAATGCCAGCAGGCGCGGAATCCCCTCCTCGATGATGTTCACTTCCACCTGTCCAACGAAGGGTAGGCGCTTACCCGCGTTGGCGCGCACGGACGGGTCTTCGCTCGGGTCGACTGTGGACGGGAAGCGTTCATCACGGTATCCGGAGTTGGCGGCGAGAACGACTTTGCTGCCGTGCCTCCATTCCTTGAGCATGAACGGCCCTGTGCCCACCGGGTGGTCCATCGTCCAGCCGTTCTCTGGCGAGCCGTAGGCCTCGATGACTTCGCGTGCAACCGCCGCCATTTCGACCGTGGTCATGAATTCGAGCAGGAGATAATCCGGCTGCTTGAGCTTGATCTGCAGCGTATAGCGGTCGAGCGCCTGTAGTCCTTCGAGCTTGGCGTCATAATCGAACTTGCCATTGGCTCTGGCCGCCGCTAAGGCTTCGTCCGCACCCTTGAGCTTTCCGTCGAGCACGAAGCTCCAAAAGGAACGCACTCTCGGGTCGATCAGCCGCTTCCAGCTATAAACATAATCCTCGGCGACGAGCTCGCGCGCCTTACCCTTGAACGCGGGATCCGGCGTGAAGTAGATGCCAGGTTTGAGCCTGAAGACCCACGTGCGGCCGCCATCGCGAATCTCGGGTAGTGCCTGCGCGGTCGACGGCTTGAGCGCGTAAGGACGTTCGAGGTAGTCGTATTGGAGCAGCGAATCGAAAATCGCCCTACAGATCCATCCTGAGTAGGCATCGCTCGCAACCTGCGGATCGAATCCGGTAACGTCCGTTTGGAGGGCAACATGTAGCACCTTGGCGGGATCCGCCGCCTGCGCCCCCATCGCGGCCAGCGTGAAAAGCGCCGCGCCCAAGCATCCGCGCCATCGACCGCCCATGTCCCCTCTCCTTTCGCGCCACGTAGGACGTAAAGTAGCCTACGCCGGCCGCGGACATTTTGCGCGAAAGGGATAGGGAATCCAACCCCCGCGCCAACCCAAAGAGTCGATGCCCGAGTCTTCGACGCAACTCACGTCAGATTCGTAGCCGAAACGATCCAGGTCGAGCCGTTCAGGCTCACGTGGCCATCCGGCGCGGCAAGCGGGACGAGAGTGCGCTCGATGGCATCGAGAATGATGGGCAGATGCTCGGCGCCCACCTCGCGCACCAGGCGGGAGACCGGACCGATCTGCACTGCGTTCTCCGCAGCGGAGCGCGGCGTCGCACCAATAGGGATCGCCACGTCGAAGCGCTGCACGTCGATAGTGCCGAAGCCGGCGCCGGACAGGATGCCGCGCAGCCTTTCCTCGTCGGCGAATGCAAACGGCCCGGGCGCATTCGGATCGGCGGGCGCCGGCGTGACGCCCATCGCCGCGCGCGCGGCGGAGAGGGGCGTCATCGCCCAGGGGTTGTCGCGCGGCGCTCGCCAGCAGACGAACACGCACCGGCCACCCGCGCGCAGCGACTTGCGCATATGGCTGAAGGCTGGAGAGGGTTGGCTGAAAAACATGACGCCAAAAC
>DASZZK010000359.1:0-14826 GCA_035544975.1 Casimicrobiaceae bacterium
GTCAATGCGTTCACGCTGTCGAAGGGCATGGCCGGCATCGGCGTGGGCGCCTGGCTCGGGACTATCATGCTGATCAATGTGTGGGCGCTCATCTGGCCCAATCAGCAAAAAATTCTCGGACTGAAGCCCGCGACCGACGAGGAAAAAGTCAAGGCTCGCCGGGTCGCGTTTCTGACCTCGCGTGTCAACACCATGTTGTCGATTCCGCTGTTGTTTTTCATGGCGGCAGGCTGGTCGCACCGCGGGACCTTCGGTCTCTAGTCCGACAAGCCCAGCGCCGGACATCCACGCCGGGGCATCCTCAATAACAATGGCCTGGCAATTGCCGGGCCATTGTCTTCGCGTTCTGGCGACTCGGTGCGTCTTGGCTTAGTCGCCGTAGAGTTTCTGAACCCGCTCCCGCCGCTCCTGCGCCTCGAGTGACAGCGTCGCCGTCGGGCGCGCCAACAGCCGCGGAACGCCGATGGGCTCGCCTGTTTCCTCGCAGTAACCGTAGCTGCCATCGTCGATCATCTTCAGCGACTTTTCGACTTTCTTGAGCAGCTTGCGCTCGCGATCGCGGGTCCGCAGTTCGAGCGTGTATTCCTCTTCGAGCGTGGCGCGATCTGACGGGTCGGTGGTGACCTCGTTCTCGCGCAGATGCTGGCCGGTGTCGTCGGCGTTGGTCAGGAGTTGCGCGCGAAGCTCGAGCAGGCGAAGCTTGAAAAAAGCGAGTTGCGCTTCGTTCATGTATTCCTTGTCAGGCGCGTTCAAGAGATCCTGGTCGGTCATAAGCTCCTTGACCTTTTTCGCGGAACTCTTGGGCACCACGGTCTTGGGTGCGGCGGTCTTGCCGCCGACGCCTTTGGCCACCATGCCTTTGGCTACCACGCCTTTGGCCGCGACGCTCTTGGTTGCTACACTTTTGGTTGCCACGCAATCACCTTCTCGCAATCGAATTTTCCTGCAGTGCCACCGGAGGTATCGCAACGAAACCGCACCAGGCCACTTTGCGGCTTCCTTTGCCTCGGTCCGAACATTGAACCAACGCCCGCAGCATCAAACCGCGCATTATATCTCGAATGGCGCGGCGCAAGCCATTGCCCGAACGAGCGCCGGCGCGGGCCGCGGCGTCCGCCGCGAGCACCGTATAATGCGCGTAAAAACAAGCTCTTTGCGGGCCTTTTCCGTGATGTTTCAATGACCCTGACGATTACCCGCCCCGACGATGGGCACCTTCACCTGCGCGACGGCGAGATGATGCGCTCGGTCGTCGGCGCGACGGCGAGGACGTTCGCTCGCGCCGTCGTGATGCCCAACCTCATGCCTCCGGTGACCACGGTAGCGGCAGCAGCGGCGTATCGCGATCGCATTCTTGCCGCGCTGCCTGCGGGGTCCACTTTCGCGCCGCTGATGACGCTCTACCTGACCGACAACACTCCCGCGGAGGAAATTGCCCGGGCCCGCGCGTCGGGATTCGTCATCGGCGCCAAGTACTACCCCGCGGGAGCGACCACCCATTCGGATTCAGGCGTGACCGACTTAAGCCAGGTATATGCGACGCTCGCGGCGATGGAGAAGCATGGCCTCCCGCTCTTGGTGCACGGCGAGGTTACCGACCCTGATGTCGACATTTTCGATCGCGAACGCGTGTTCATCGATCGGCAGCTCTCTCGCATAGTGCGAGATTTTCCGGCACTGAAAATCGTTCTTGAGCACATCACCACGACGGAAGCCGCGCAATTCATCGACGCGGCAGGCGCCAACGTCGGCGCGACGATCACGCCACAGCACCTTTCATGGTCGCGAAACGCGCTCCTCGCCGGCGGCATGCGGCCGCATTTCTATTGCATGCCGGTGCTGAAGCGCGAAGCGCATCGACTATCGCTGGTGCGCGCGGCGACCGGCGGAAGCCCGAAATACTTCCTCGGCACCGATTCGGCGCCGCATGCCAGGAACGCGAAGGAGAGCGCATGCGGCTGCGCCGGATGTTATTCCGCGCACGCCGCGATCGAGCTCTACGCGGAGGCATTCGATGGCGCGGATGCGCTCGAACGGCTCGAAGCGTTCGCGAGCTTCCACGGCGCGGACTTCTATGGCCTGCCGCGCAACACGGCGACCATCACGCTCAAGCGAGAAGCGTGGGTCGTTCCGGCGACGTATCCATTCGGTGAGCACACCGTGGTACCTCTGCGCGCAGGAGAAACGATGCGCTGGCGCCTCGACGCGTAGCGAATCGAAGCGCGAAAACGCACCGGCGCGCCGTGCTACCATTCGCGTCCGAAGCCAGCCAGACCGTCGCTGCCCGCCGGTGAAAGCCAGTGCGGGGAGAGGAAAGTCCGGGCTCCGAAGAGCAGGATGCTGGGTAACGCCCAGCCGCAACAAGGCGATCGCGCGAGCGGTCGACGAAGGCGAGGAACAGGGCCACAGAGACGAGTCGCCCCGGTCTGGCTTTACGCCAGGTCCGGAGCGGGTGAAACGCGGCAACCTCCATCCGGAGCAACACCAAGTAAGCGGACGAAAGATTCAACCTAAGGCTGCTCGCTTAGTCCGCGGGTAGGTGGCTCGAGCGTCGCGGCAACGCGACGCCTAGACGAATGACGGCCATAGGGCGTGCTCACAAGCGCGCCCCGTAACAGAACCCGGCTTATCGGCTGACTTCGACTTATTCGACTGTCCGCTGCATCTTCGCCTGCAGCGGATCTTCAAGCGTGGCGGCCGAGCGAATCCGGCCTAGGATTCCATTTTTCGCCGCGCATCGCGAAGAATTTCCCGCGCCGCGTTATGTCCGGGCACGCCGGTGACGCCGCCTCCTGGGTGAGTCCCCGCGCCGCACATGTACAGCCCCTTCAGCGGCCCGCGATAGTGCCCGTGGCCCAGAACAGGGCGCGCCGAGAACAGCTGATCCAGCGCGAGCGAGCCGTGGAAGATATCTCCTCCGACCAGTCCGAACTCGCGCTCGAGGTCCAGAGGCGACAGCGCCCGTCGGCCAATGACGCTCGCCGCGAAATTCGGCGCGTGGCGATTGACCGTGGCGATCATCAGCTCTTCGACTTCCTGTTTCGCCGTATCCCACGATACGCCGTCCGGCAATTGCGGATTGGCGTGCTGGCAGAAAAGACTCGCCACATGCTTGCCGGCCGGAGCAAGCGAATCGTCGACCAGCGATGGAATGAGCATCTCGATGATGGGCTCACGCGACCATCCGGAGAGGCGCGCATCGAAATAGGCGCGCTCCATATAGGCGAGCGACGGCGCAATGATGATCCCTGACCTGAGATGCACTCCGTCGCCGCGAAGACAGGTGAAGTCGGGCAGCGCGTCGAGCGCGACGTTCATGCGGAAGGTCCCCGAGACGCAGCGATAAGCCTCGATCCGCCGCAGGAAGTCGTTATCGAGCGCTTCCCGGTCGACGAGTTGCAGATACAGGAGCTTGGGATTGACGTTCGCGATCACGCGCTCGGACAAGACTTCGGTGCCGTCGCCAAGCGCGATGCCGTGGACGCCGCCGTTTGCGCTCAGCACACGAGACACCGCGGCGTCGGTGAAAAGTGTCGCGCCGCGGGCGATAGCCTCCGCCGCCATCGCCTGCGTGATAGCGCCCATGCCGCCGAGCGCATGGCCCCATTGCCCGCGTTTGCCGTTGACCTCGCCGAACACGTGATGCAGCAGCACATAGCCCGAGCCGGGCGTATAGGGGCTGGCGAAATTGCCGACGATCGAATCGAAGCCCAGCGCGGCCTTGATCGGTTCGGACTCGAACCAGCGATCGAGGATCTCGCCCGCGCTTTTGGTGAAGAGGTCCAGCACATCGCGGCGCTCGGCCATCCCCAGGCGCTTGAGGCGCCCTCCGACTTTCCACGTCTGGAAGAGATCGTGCACGCCGCCGCCGACATTAGGCGGAGTCTCGAGCAGCAATTCGCGCAGCACATCCGCGACGCGATCGAGCATGGCGTAATAGGCCGGGAGTGCGTCCGCGTCCTTGGCCGAGAATCGCGCGACTTCGGCTTGCGTCGCCGCGCAGTTGCTGACCGTGTTTCCCTCGGCGTTGCCGATCGATCCCCCGCCGACCTTCAGATAACTCTGAGCCGACAAGGGAAGGAAATTCGATAGGGGGCGCTCGACGATTCGAAGTCCGTGTTCCGCGAGTCGCAGATCGCGCAGCACCCGTGGATGAAGCAGGCTCACGGTGTAGCTCGCGGTGGAGTTTCGAAATCCGGGGTGGAATTCTTCCGTCACCGCCGCGCCGCCAACCATCGAACGACGCTCGAAAACCGCAACCGACAAGCCTGCCTTGGCCAGATAGCAGGCGCAGACGAGCCCGTTGTGGCCGCCGCCGATGATGACGGCGTCGAAGCGTCCGCTGGTCTTGGTCATTCCATCATTCCATTATTCGGCCGGCGCCTTAGTCACCGCGGAGCGACACGAGGGCGGATTACGCCACGGCGCGACGCCGCGAACCAGCGGTCCGCTATTCGTCGGCCATGCCCGCGGCGACCGTCGAGAATCCGCAATCGACGTAGGTTACTTCGCCGGTGATGGCGCTGGAGAGGTCGGAAAGCAGAAACGCGGCCGCGTTGCCGACCTCGTCGAGGGTCACATTGCGCCGCAGGGGGGCGGTCTTCTCGACAAAATGCAGAACCTTGGAAAAGCCGGCGATACCGGCGGCGGCCAGCGTCTTGATCGGCCCGGCGGAAATGCCGTTGACGCGGATGCCCTCCGGGCCCAGGCACTGCGCGAGATAGCGCACGTTGGCCTCGAGGCTCGCCTTCGCCAGGCCCATCACGTTGTAGCTGGGAACGACACGCACGGCGCCCAGGTAAGTAAGCGTCACGATTGCAGCCTGGCGCTGCTGCATCAGCGGCCGCGCGCCCTTGGCCAACGCGGCCAGGCTGTAAGAGCTGACGTCGTGGGCAACCGCGAATGCCTCGCGCGTCAGTCCGTTCAGGTAGTCACCGGCGAGCGCTTCACGCGGTGCAAATGCGATCGCATGCAGCAAACCGTCGAGCCCGCCCCATTCGCCACGCAGGGACTCGAACAGCGCGGCGATCTGGTCGTCGCTGGTAACGTCGCAGCGCAAAACCGGCGTGCTGCCGAACTCCGCCGCGAGCTTCCGCACGCGCTCGTGCAGATCGTCGTTGACGTAGGTGAAGGCGAGCGTCGCGCCTTCGCGCTTGCAGGCCTGCGCGATACCGTAGGCGATCGAGCGGCTCGAAAGCAGGCCGGTGATCAGTATCTTTCTATCGTTCAAAAACCCCATGCTTTGTCCGGTTGTTGGCGTTGAATGACGCCGCAGGCCAGCCAGCCGTTTAGAACGCCGAACTCCGGTCGCGGATCGAGATCGACACCGCTGTGGACCACGACGGCATGGCCGATGATGTCGAGCGGACTGCCGTCGCCCAGCGTGATCCCTCTCAGATCGGCCACGACGCTGGCGTTTCCTTGGCTGCCCGCCACGATCTCCGGCAGATTGCCGCTGCGCGTCCTTCCCGGCGCCGCCCCGACCAGCGCCCATACCTTGCCGGCGCTTGCCGCATTCGGGGAGCTGCAGTTGCCTACCTCATGGATATACATGCTGTGCGGCCCGGGCGTGAGCTCGTGTACGACCGCGGCGACCACGATCTTGTCGCCGCGCTGCACGAAGGTTACGGTGCCGCCGACCGAGCTGCCGTTCTTCGGCAACAATTTGGCGATCGCGCCGGCGCCGCTCTTGGGCATGATGTCGGCAAAGCTCCAGCTCGGCATGCTCGTACTGCTACAGCTCGCGAGCGTGGTCAGGAGGGCAAGCTGCGAGAGACGTCGCAGTACGCGGCAAACCGGCGCCGCACCGGGCAATCGCATCAGTTCCTGGCGATCACGCCGCACGCGACGCGCGCGCCGGAGTTGCCGGTGGGCTGCGTCGTGTAGTCATCCGGATCCTTGTGCACGATGACCGACTTGCCGACGATGTCGGTGGCGCCGCTGCCGATCGTCATCGCACCGAGCTCCATCGACAATGACACATTGCCGGAAGCATCGGCGACAAGCATCGTCAGGTCACCGGTGTGGTGGTCCGGGACGCTGGGATTGCCGTGCGGCTTACCCGTGGGATTGAAATGCCCGCCCGCGCTCATCCCGTCTCCCGAGCTGCAATCGCCTTTTTCGTGGATATGAAAACCGTGGCCGCCGGGGGTCAACCCGGAAACCTTCGCCTCGATGACGACTTTGTCACCCTTTTGCGTAAAGGTGACCGAGCCGGCCGTGGCGTTGCCCTTGGTTGGTTCCAACCGCGCGACGGCGGATTGGGCATACGCGGGCAGCGTGGACCAAACGGCGAGCGCACCGACCGCCGAGGCGAGTATCAGACGCTTCATGGAATCTCCTGGACGACGACGAACGACATTGCGGCAGTGGGACCGTCGATGCATCGCATGATAAGCGAACGTCTCCGCCTTGCCAAACGCCGCGGCACAAGCGAAACGATGCACTCGGTATTGCCGAGCGCACTGCGCCGCATTGCACCTCATTGCATCTGCCGCCAAACCGGCACCCCCTGCCTGCCGGCATGCGTTACACTGTCGCCCTGCTCCGAGGGTCGGAAGATCGATTCGCTTCGGCCCAGCCGGTACTCGCTTCGGCCCGGCCGATACTCGCGCCGATGCCCCAAGAGAGCGCTAACGTGTCCAGCAACCACCTGAAGGAAGCACCATGACTCCATCCCTGCGCACCTTGGCCATTATTGCAGCCAGCGGCGCGAGCATTCTCGTCAACGGCTGCGGCGGCGGCGGGAGCAGCGGTGGCGGCGCAACTGCCAACCTCAAGCCCGATTTCATCATGGGCACGATCAGCATGCAGAGCTATAACGGCACCACCGACGACCTGGCGACCGGCGGACTCGGCAAGACAGGCCTGGCCGGCGCGTCGCCGACCGCCGCCGACCCGCTTAACCCAACCGCGGCCGAGCTGCGAAAGATCGCGATCTACAACAACTACCGCGCGCTGGTGGACGTAAACAAGCCCAGTGGCGGCTACGGCACCCTGTTTGGCCCCAACGTCGACGTCAACGGCAACGCGACGACGAGCGAAGGCAAGATCGCGGGCACCGAGTACCTCGCCTTCGCCGATGACGGAACCGGAATGCAGAACGTAACGCTGATGGTGCAGATTCCGGTTACGTTCGACCAGAACAATCCCTGCATGGTCACCGCCACATCGAGTGGATCGCGCGGCGTCTACGGCGCGATCGGAACCGCCGGCGAGTGGGGCCTGAAGCATGGCTGCGTCGTCGCCTACGCCGACAAGGGAACCGGCGCCGGTTTCCATGATCTTGCGACGAACACGGTCAACACCATCACCGGCGTCCGCCAGCCTGCGGCGGCGGCGGGAAAGAATTCCAATTTCACCGCCAATGTTTCGGCCAGCGCTCTGGCGGCGTTGAACGCTGCCACGCCAAACCGTTTCGCGGTCAAGCACGCGCACTCGCAGCAGAATCCGGAAAAGGATTGGGGCCGTGACACCCTGCGCGCGGTCAAGTTCGCTTTCTACGTGCTTAACGAAGAGCGCGGCGCCGCGTCTTCCAGCGGCGGACATCTGACGACCTACAAGGCAGGGAATACGATCGTGATCGCGTCGTCGGCCTCCAACGGGGCCGGCGCCGCGCTGCAGGCTGCCGAGCTGGACACCGAAGGTCTGATCGGCGGCGTCGCGGTAAGTGAACCCAGTATTCAGCTACAAGCGAATCCCGGCCTGACCGTCAAGCGCGGCGCCATGACCCTGGTCGGGACGGGCAGGCCGCTCTACGACTATTTCACCACTGCCAATCTGTACCAGGCGTGCGCGGCGCTATCACCTGCCGCCGCCGCGGGTCCTGGCGCGGCGTTGGTCTCCGTCGCACTCGCGACCAACCGATGCGCATCGCTCAAGGCCAAGGGACTGCTGACCGCGACCGATACCGCCGGGCAGGCGCTGGAATCGCTGAACATTCTGCACGCGGCAGGATGGGGGGCCGACTCGGACGTGGTGCACGCGTCGCTTTATGCATTGGCGACGCCGGCGATCGCGGCCACCTACAGTAATACCTACGGTCGGTTCGGCGTGCTCGACAATCTTTGCGGACTCTCCTTCGCCGCGACGGATGCGACCAACAAGCCGGTGGCGATTGCGCCGGCAACGCTGGCGGTCATCTTCGGCACAGCCAATGGAGTGCCACCCGGCGGCGGCGTCAACGTCGTGAATAATTTGAGCCCCGGCGGACCGTTGCGCGATCCGGTGTCGATCTCACCCTCGACCGGCTTGCTCGATTACGACATCGATGCGGCGATCTGCCAGCGAAATCTTTTTACCGGATCCGACGCCAACGCGACACGCGTCAAGACCGGGATCAACGAGACGCTGCGCATGGCAAATCTTCACGGCAAACCGGCGATCATCGTTCACGGCCGCAACGACGGTCTCATTCCGGTGACGTTCACGTCGCGTCCGTACTTCGGTCAGAACAAGATCGTCGAAGGCACGGCGAGCCAGCTCACCTATATCGAGGTCACCAACGCGCAGCATTTCGACACATTTATCGACAACGCGGCCGTGCCCGGTTACGACAGCCTTTTCGTGCCGCTGCACTACTACTTCATCAAGGCGATGGACGCGATGTACGCGCGGCTGAAGAGCAACACCCCACTGCCCCCGCCGCAGGTGGTGCGCACCGTGCCGCGCGGAGGAACGCCCGGCTCAGCGCCCGCGATAACCCTCGCCAACGTTCCGCCGATGAGTGCGGCGCCGGCAGCTGGCAATCAGATCACCTTTTCCAACAACACCGTAACCATACCCGACTAAAGCGCTTCCACCCCTCGTCCGTCGCCACACGCGGGGCTTTCTCTCCCCGCGTACTGAAGAAGGTATGGGATGAGAGAAACTGTAGCGCGGTAGAATACGACGGCCGTTCCCGAGCGAACGGCCGTTTCTTTTATGAGTCCGACCCGAGCCACCATGTCGTTCATGACGCCTTCCGAGATCGTCCACGAGCTCGACAAGCACATCGTCGGACAGCACGCCGCGAAGCGCGCGGTCGCAATCGCGCTCAGGAACCGCTGGCGCCGGCAACAGGTCGCCGAACCCCTGCGCCAGGAGATCACGCCGAAAAACATTCTGATGATCGGTCCGACCGGCGTCGGCAAGACCGAGATTGCACGCCGCCTGGCCAAGCTTGCCGACGCTCCGTTCATCAAGGTCGAAGCGACCAAGTTCACCGAAGTCGGCTACGTCGGCCGCGACGTTGATACCATCATTCGCGATCTTGCCGAAACCGCGATCAAGCAGACCCGCGAAGCCGAGACGCGCAAGGTTCGCGACCGCGCCGCGGAAGCCGCGGAGGAGCGCGTGCTCGACGCGCTGCTGCCGCCGGCACGGGAAGTCAACTTTCACGACATGCAGCCGACCGACTCGGCGACGCGCCAGAAATTCCGAAAAATGCTGCGCGAGGGCAAGCTGGACGACAAGGAAATCGACGTCGAGGTCACCGTCCTGCCGGCACAGATGGAAATTCTCGCGCCGCCCGGCATGGAAGATTTGACCGGCCAGATCCAGGGCATGTTTCAGCAGATGTCCGGCGGACGGCGGACGATCAAGAAGCTGAAAGTCGTCGATGCGCTCAAGGCGCTCATCGACGAGGAAGCCACCAAGCTGATCAGCGACGACGATCTCAAAGCCAAGGCACTGGCCAACGTCGAGCAGAACGGCATCGTGTTCTTAGACGAGATCGACAAGATTGCCAGCCGGCAGGACACGCATGGCGCCGATGTCTCTCGCCAGGGCGTGCAACGGGATTTGCTTCCCCTGGTCGAGGGTACGACGGTGGCGACCAAATACGGCATGATCAAGACCGATCACATTCTGTTCATCGCCAGCGGCGCCTTTCATTTCGCCAAGCCGTCGGATCTGATTCCCGAATTGCAGGGGCGCTTTCCGATCCGCGTCGAGCTCGCGTCGCTCTCGGTGGCCGACTTCGAGCAGATTCTCACCGCGACCGACGCCTGCCTGACGCGGCAGTACCAGGCCTTGCTCGCTACCGAGCGCATCGATATCGACTTCCAGCCCGAGGGCGTGCGACGGCTAGCTGAAATAGCGTTTGCGGTCAACGAGCGCCAGGAAAATATCGGCGCGCGTAGACTTTATACGGTCATGGAGCGGCTGCTCGACGACGTTTCCTTCGACGCGACAAAGCTCCAGGGCGCAACCATTTCCATCGACGCCGCGTACGTCGACGAACGGCTCGCCGGCATCGTCAAGGACGAAAACTTGTCGCAGTACATCCTCTAGGCGCGCGAACGTTGTTCCAGCGCGTACTCGGCATCATCCTGCCGGTGTTCAGCATCATTTTGCTGGGCTACATTTACGCGCGGCGCGAGAACCCCGACATGACGTGGGTCAATCGCATCAATGTCAACGTGCTCGCACCGGCGCTGATCTTCACCGCGCTGGCGAGCAAGGATTTCAACGTGGCGACGCATGCGGTATTGATACTCGGCGCGATCGGCGTCGTCGCGGGCTCCGGCCTGTTGGCCTGGCCTTTTGCGAAGCTGCTGCATGAAGACCCGCGCACCTTCGTGCCGCCGATGATGTTCAACAATTGCGGCAACATGGGGCTTCCGATCGCCGCGCTGGCGTTTGGACCCGTCGGTTTGTCGGCGATGGTCGCGCTGTTCACGGTCTCGAACCTGCTGCACTTCACGCTCGGGGTGCATATCGTCAACCGGAACGCCGAGTTCTGGCCGGTCTTCAAGAATCCCATGGTCCTCGCGACGTTCGCCGGATTCGCATTCGCGCTTTTGCAACCCGAAGCCCCGGAGTGGCTGATGCTGGCCATCAAGATCACCGGCGACGCGATGATTCCCCTGATGCTCATTTCGCTTGGCGTGCGCATGGCCACGGTTTCATGGGGCGGCTGGAATCTCGGCGTTATCGGCGCGCTGGTATGCCCGCTGACCGGCATCGCCATGGCCGCGCTGCTCTCGCCACTGCTTGGACTGGATTCGACCCAGAGCGGTCTTCTGATTCTTTTCGGCTGTCTGCCGCCGGCGGTGCTCAACTTCATGGTCGCCGAGCAATACAACCAGGAGCCGGCGAAAGTGGCGTCGATCGTGCTGATCGGCAACGCCGCCTCGATCGTGTTCGTGCCGTTGGGCTTGTCGCTGGCTTTGCGTTGACCCATGGGCAATCGCGGTACAGTGCATTGCAAGGCCGTCACCACGTCGAAAACTAGAATGAGGAGCTTTGGTGTCCGACTTCAACGCTGAAATGCGCGATGCCGCGGCCCGCCATCTTGTCGCCGCTCGCACCGCGCGGCGCCCCGGCGAGCGCCTGCCCGAGGCTTGCCGCCCCGCCGATGTCGCCGATGCGCTGGCGATTCAAGAGCGTGTGCGCGAGCTTCTGGGTGCAGCGATCGGCGGCTGGAAATGCTCGTTGCCGAGCGCCGGGCGCGAGATCGCGGCGGCGCCCATTTTCGCGTCCACGATCGCCTCGGATTCGCCCTGCCCGATCTTGCCGATCGGAGGAAAGGCGCGGATCGAGCCCGAGATCGCCTTTGTCATCGGCCACGATCTTCCATCGCGCGCCACGCCCTATAGCGACGCGGAAGTGCGTGCGGCGATACGCGAAACGCGCATCGTGCTCGAGCTGATCGGACCTCGCTACGCCGACCCTGCGGCGGTAACTTATCCGGAATTCCTTGCCGACAACATCGCCAATCAGGGCCTGTTTGTCGGTCCGGTGGTGGCCGATGGGCTGGGGCTGCCGCTGGAAGCGTTCCGGATTACCATCGACACGCCCACCGGCCAGCTGCTGCTGCGCGACGGCAAGCATCCCGACGGTCACCCGTTGCGGCCGCTCGTTTGGCTCGCGAACTACCTGGCGTCGCACGGTAGCGGCTTGACCGCGGAACAGATCGTCACCACCGGATCGTATTGTGGAATGGTCGATGTGCCTCTCGACACGCCGCTGGTCGTTCGTTGCGGCGATTTCGGCGCGGTGTCCGTGCAATTCACTCCCGGGAAAGCAGTGCCGTGAGCCTCGCCGGTCTGGGCGCGGTTTGCATCTGGCACGATCTGCTTCCCGAAGCCGTCGACGAGTTCTATCAGTGGCACAACCGTGAGCATATGCCCGAGCGCCTGGGCATCGCCGGCTTTCGGCGCGGCAGACGCTTTATCGCCGTGGCGGGCACGCCGATGTATTTCAACTTGTACGAGGCCGACAACGCTAAAGTGCTCGGCGGCCGGGATTATCTCGAGCGGCTCAATTCGCCGACCGCGTGGACGCGGCGCGTGGTCGCTTCGTTTCGCCGCGTATCGCGTTCGATCTGCCGCGTTGCCTACAGCGAAGGCGTCGGCGAAGGCGGCTTCATGCTGACGCAGCGCTTCGACGTCGACGCCGCCGAGGCCGAGCGAACGAGCGATGCGCTGCGCCGGCGTCTGCTGCCGCCGCTGGCCGATCGCAAAGGCATCGCCGGCGTGCATCTATGCCTCGCCGACGAAGCGATCAGCAGGATCGAGACCGCGGAAAAAAAAGCGCGCTCGGAAGCGACCGCGGTTCCGGGCTGGATCGTTCTGATCGAAGGCACGTCGGAGATCGACGTGCGGGGCGCCGGCGAATGGCTGACGGCGGATTTGCGTGCACTGCCGGACATGCCGGCGCCGGCGATCGACACGTCGATCTATCAGTTGCAGCACGCCCTCTCGAAGGCGCGGTAAATTACAGCGTCAAGTTGACTGCGCCGCCGTCGATCAGCAGATTCTGGCCGATAATGAAGCCCGCGTCGGCGCTGCACAGGAACGCGCAAGCGCGGCCGAACTCGTCCGGCGTACCGAAGCGTCCTGCGGGCACCTCAGCCATGCGCGCTTTGGCGAAGCTGTCGTAGTCCTGTCCGGCTTTCGCCGAGAGCTTGCGCAAACCTTCGATCTGTCGGGCGGTGGCAAAGGGCCCCGGCAGAAGATTGTTGATGACGACGTTGTGCTTCGCGACCTGGCGCGCGAGGCCCGCGACGAATCCGGTGAGCCCCGCGCGCGCTCCGTTCGACAAGCCCAGATGCGCGAGCGGCGCCTTGACCGAGCGCGAGGTGATGTTGACGATGCGGCCGAAGCCGCGCGCGATCATGCCGTCGACGACGGCCCGGATCAGCATGATCGGCGTAATCATGTTGTCGTTGACCGCTTTCATCCACGTCGCCTCGTCCCAGTCGCGGAAGTCGCCGATCGGCGGGCCGCCGGCGTTGTTGATCAGGATGTCGGGTGCCGGACACGCGGCGAGAACCGCGGCGCGGCCTTTGGCGGTGGTGATGTCGGCGGCTACCGCCACCACGGTAACGCCGGCCTCGCGCCGGATCGCGTCTGCAGTCGCCTCGAGCGTCGCCGCGGTCCGCGCATTGATGACCAGGTCGACACCTTCCCGCGCCAGCGCGATCGCACAGCCCTTGCCCAGGCCCTGGCTCGCGGCGCAGACGATCGCCTTCCTGCCCTTGATTCCGTAATCCATCGTCCGATGCTCTTCTGGAGGGGCAGGCTAGGCAGCGACGCGGCGATGCTGCGCCATGTCGGGCGGCGGTGTCTTGTGAAAGACGCCGTTCTGCATGATCGCCAGCAGGCGCTCGCGATCCTGCAGGATGCGAACGTCGGCCAGCGGATCGCCATCGACCAGCAGCAAGTCGGCGAGATAGCCCTTGCGTACCTGCCCCAGCGATTCGGGCATGCCCATGATTTCGCCCCCCAGCCGCGTCGCGCCGACGATCGCTTCCATCGGCGTAAAGCCGAGGAGGTCGACGAAATAGGCGAGGTCGCGCGCATTGTTGCCGTGCGGATTCCACATGAAGCCATAATCTCCGCCCGGCAGCACGCGGACGCCGCGGCGGTGCAGGTCTTTCATGCACTCGACGGTGAGCTCGAGATCGCGCGAAATGCGCGCCCGGATCGCCTCGCTCGACGGCAGACCGTATTTGCCCGATTCGTGCAGCCGCGTCCACGTGACCGACAGCGCCGGCGCGACGAACACGCGGTCCTTGTGCTTTTCCAGCAGGTCTTTCGCCTCCTCGTCGGCGTAGGTCGCGTGATAAATGACCTCGACGCCCTGGCGCACGCACATCTTGATCGACTCGGCGCTTCGCGCATGAGCGGCGACGCGGCGCTCCTGCTGGCGCGCGACTTCGCATACGGCCGCGACCTCGTCCTCGGACATCAGCGTGCGCGCCGACGGAATCGCCGGCGTCGAGGTGTCGCCGGAGGGGACGATCTTGAGCACGTCGACGCCCTCGCGACAGGCCTGGCGCGCAGCGCGGCGGAATTCGACCGGACCGTCGCAGGGCAGCGTGTACATCGCGTCGCCCGGATCGAGGTGGAGCTGCCGCAGGTCGCCGACGCCGCCGGTGACCGTCAGTTGCACGCTCGCCGCGAGCAGTCGCGGCCCCGGGAAATCGCCCGAGCGAATCGCGTCACGAACGACGACGTCCAGCCGCGGCTTGGTCGCCGCGGCGCTGAATGCCGCGGTGAAGCCTTGATCGAGGTAGAGCTTCGCGTGCTTCAGCGACAGCAGCAGGTGCTCTTCCACCGGCAGCGAGGAAAATGCGTGCGGGCTCGATTGGTCGACGAAGCTTAAGTGCGCATGCGGCTCGATCAAGCCGGGCATCAGCGTTGCGCCCCCGCAATCGACGGTGTCCGCGTTGGCCACTGGACGGCGCTGTCCCGCAGGCAGCACGTCCACGATCGTGTTGCCATCGACGACGACGTCGCCGGCGTAAGGCTTCGCTCCACTGCCGTCGAGAATCCGGGCATTCGCAAAAATCGTAGTCATCGTCAACTCCATTTTCGGTCTGCCGCGCGCAACTGCAAC
>DASZZK010000360.1:0-5826 GCA_035544975.1 Casimicrobiaceae bacterium
GGCCGCCTCGCGCTCGACCGGCCGGCGAGCGAGTTGCTGGACGATCCGAACCTCAACCGGCTGTTTCTCGGCGGTCACGCGCCACCGAAGCAAAATGCCGGGCAAGGCGCAAGCGCAGGTGCCTGAGCTGGATTCTTACCCGGACCGGCCGATCTCACTGCGCGGACGCTGCTGAAGGCTCGACGACGAAGGCCATGCCGCGGCAAAAACATAGCACTCGGCGCGCTCGAGCATCGATTTGAAGATTTCGCTGCGCTGGCAGGCATGAAAAGGATTCGTATCGCGGTCGCGGGCGCGGGCTTGATTGGGCGCCGACACATCGAGCTGATTCGGCAGCGCGGCGATTGCGAGCTTGCGGCCATCGTCGATCCCGCACCTGCCGCCGAAGCTTTTGCGCGCGAAGCGGGTGTCCCTGTCCACAAAACGCTCGCCGATCTTTTCGCCAGCGAACGTCCGCACGGCGTCATTGCGGCAACGCCCAACTCGCTGCACGTCCAGAACGGCGTCGACTGCGTCGCGCACGGGGTGCCAGTGCTGATCGAGAAGCCCGTCGCCGACTCGGTCGAAGATGCGAGACGATTGATCGATGCCGCCGAGCGCGCGAAGGTTCCCGTGCTCGTCGGTCATCATCGGCGCCACAGCCCCATCCTGGAAAAGGCACGCGAGATCGTCCAGCAAGGCGTGCTCGGACGCATCGTGGCCGTGATGGGCAGTGCGATGTTCTACAAGCCCGACAGCTACTTCGACGAAGGGCCGTGGCGCCGGGAGCCGGGCGGCGGCCCGATACTGATCAACATGATCCACGAGGTCGACGACTTGCGCTCGATGTGCAGCGAAATCGTCGAGGTGCAGGCGCTCGTGTCCAACGCGATCCGCGGCTTTCCCGTCGAAGATACGGTGGCGCTCAACCTGCGCTTCGCCGATGGCGCGCTCGGGACATTTCTTCTTTCCGACACCGCGGCGACGGCGCGGAGCTGGGAGCAGACCTCGGGCGAGAATTCGAGTTACACAAGTTATCCTGATGAAGATTGTTATGTGATTGCGGGCGTCTCGGGTTCGCTCGCGGTTCCAAGCATGCGGCTCAAGGTCTACGCCGGAGAGCGTTCGTGGTGGAAGCCGTTCGAGACCAGCGTCGTCGCAGTGCAGCGTACCGACCCGCTGTCGCGCCAGCTCGAGCATTTCTGCGCCGTTGTCCGGGGCGAAGCCACGCCGCTGGTGAGCGCCCGCGACGCGCTGCAGACCTTGCGGGTCACGCTTGCGATCAACGAGTCCGCCCGAACCGGACGACCCGTAGCGACGACCACTTCATGAAGCATTCTGGCCGGCCTTCGCGCGGGACGAAGAAGACTGTTATATGATCGTTGCGAAGGGTGCGCGATCGACGCGTGCGCCTGATCATCAACGCCCGTGAGGCACCGTGAAAAACGTCCTGGTATTGAACGGCCCCAATCTCAATTTGCTCGGAACGCGTGAACCCGCCGTCTACGGCAAAGACACGCTGGCAGATGTCGAGACTCTGTGCCGCCAGGAAGGCGCGAAGCTTGGCGTCTCGATCGATTGCCGGCAATCCAACCACGAGGGTCAGCTCATCGACTGGATCCACGAGGCAGGCCGCGATCACGCCGCGGGCAAGACGATAGGCGTGGTGTTAAACGCAGGCGCGTACACGCATACATCCATCGCCCTCCACGACGCGATCAAAGGAGCGAACGTACCGGTCATCGAGCTGCATATCTCCAACGTTCACAGTCGCGAGCCGTTTCGCCATCATTCCTGGTTGTCGCCGGTGGCCCGAGGGGTGATGGCGGGTTTCGGCGTGCAAGGTTACGCGCTGGCGATCGCCGGCCTGGTCCTGCTCGACGCCTAGTTACCACAGGAGCGCCGGCTGCCGTGACGTGGTGCGCGGGAGGCGGAATTTGCTGCCGGAATTTCGGCGACGCGTCATCTGCGACGCTTCTATAATTCACCCATGTCCAAGCTACCGCCGCCTGATGTGATGTACCGCGCGCTCGCCAATCGCGACCCCGCGTACGACGGCATTTTCTATGTCGCAGTGAAGACCACGCGTATTTTCTGCCGCTCGGTCTGTCACGCCCGCACGCCCAAGCGCGAGAACGTCGAGTTCTATGCCCGGACGCACGACGCTCTATATGCCGGGTATCGCCCCTGTCTGCGCTGCCGGCCGCTCGAGACCCGCGGCAAGCCTGCGCCGATGGTTGAGAAACTGCTGGCAGCGGTCGAGGCCGATCCGTCCGGGAGGCTGCGTGAATCGGATCTCACGCGCATGGGAATCGATCCATCGACCGCCCGCCGCCAATTCCAGCGCTATTGCGGCATGAGCTTTCACGCCTACCACCGGGCGCGGCGGATGGGAATGGCACTCACTGGAGTCAGAGAAGGAAAAAGCATGCTCGACTTGCAACTCGATCAGGGATTTGAATCATCCAGCGGTTTCCGCGAAGCCTTCGCCAAAGTCTTCGGCACTGCGCCCAGTCTCGCGCACGACGTTGACTGCCTGTACGCAAAATGGTTCGAGACGCCGCTGGGCCCGATGCTCGCGCTGGCCAACGACGCCGGCCTGTACATGCTCGAATTCGTCGACCGCCGCGGCCTGGAGCGCGAAGTGCAGGCGCTGCGACGCCGGCTTACGCAGCACGTCGTTCCGGGCGAGCACCGCTATCTTGACCGTATCGGGGAGGAGCTCGACGCTTATTTCGCTGGCCGCTCGCTGACGTTCGCAACTCCGCTCCAGCTCGCCGGCTCGCCCTTCCAGCGTGCGGTATGGGAGACGCTGCGCGCGATTCCTCCCGGGGAGACCCTTGCCTATGCCGACGTCGCAGCGAAAATGGGACGCCGCGCGGCGGTGCGGGCGGTCGGGCGCGCCAACGGCGACAACAAGCTGGCGATTATCGTGCCCTGCCATCGCGTGATCGGCGCCGACGGAACGTTGACCGGCTACGGCGGCGGATTGTGGCGTAAGGCCTGGCTCCTGGAACACGAGCGCACGTTTACCTGCGCTCGCGGTCAACTCGCCCTGGTACCGGCACTGCCGGCTGCCGCCGCAGCTTAAGATGTCGCCGGCTGACCTCGCGCGCCTGCTTGCGCTGGCGGCGCTCTGGGGCGGCTCCTTTGCCTTCATCCGGGTGGCCGCACCCGTCGTCGGGCCGCTCTGGCTCGCCGAAAGCCGGGTCGCTCTCGCGTTCGTGGTCTTGCTCCTGCTGGCGCTGTCGCGCGGCAAGGTTCCGGCGCTGCGTGAGCGCTGGCGAGATTTCGTGGTCATCGGCGTCGTCAATTCGGCACTGCCGTTCGCGCTGTTCTGCTTCGCCGGACAATACATCGCCGCATCGACCGCGGCGATCCTCAACGCCACCAGTCCGTTTTTCGGCGCTCTCGCCGCGGCGCTATGGATCAAGGAGCCGCTGCCGCTGCCGAAGCTTCTCGGGATGGCGCTCGGGCTCGCGGGTGTGGTGTTGCTGGTCGGCTGGCGACCGGAGCCGATGACCGGTCTCGCGCTCGCGGCGGTCTTCGCATGCCTTGCCGCCTCACTGTGCTACGGCATTGCAAGCGTCTACGCAAAGGTGCGCATGACCGGCGTGCCCAGCTTCTCGACTGCGCTGTACAGCCAGCTTGCCGCGGCAATAGTGCTCGCACCGGCGCTGCCGCTCGCTCCTATGCAGGGGCCGATGACCTCGACCGTCGCCGCCAATGTGCTCGCACTCGCGGTCGGATCGACCGCCATCGCGTACCTGCTTTATTTCAAGCTGATCGCCAATATCGGCCCGGCGCGCGCGCTCTCCGTGACCTTCCTCATCCCGCTCTTCGGCGTTCTCTGGGGCTACCTGTTTCTGGACGAACCGCTGACCGTCAACATGCTGACTGGCGGCTCGCTGATCCTGGGAGGCACCTGGCTGGCGATGCGCGGCACTGTCGCGTCCGGCGGCGTACGGCCGCGGATCGCTTCCTGATCCATGCCCGGCAGCTCGTGACGAGGCTGCAGGTAAACCGAAGTCAGACGAGATCGGCCGCGGGCCCGAGGATCTGTTCGCGCAGCTCGCGGTAGCGAGGCAGCGTCGGCGGGTACACGCACAAATACTTCACCTGCGCCGCTTGCAAGCACCGCTGCTTGATGATCTCGAGTTTTTGATCGCGTGGATTCTGCACCTGCTCCGGCTCTTTCGAATCGACAATGGCAATGATCGTCATATCCCGATCGCAGACTACAAAGCCCACGTGCTGGTTAGCGATCTTTCGAAACGCACGCAGCCGTTCCATCCCCTGCGGGCCGATTTTCACTTGCAGCACGTCCGCCAGCCGTACGCGCGCAAAAATCTCGTGACGCGGAAATGCAGCCTTGAGCAGAAGGTAGACGACATTCTCGGCTTTCGACAGAAAGCGCGAGCGCAACAAATACAGGCCCGGGAGCTCGGCGCTGGACAACAGGCGCGTGGTTTCGCCCTCGGTCCATTGCGACACGGTATTGGGCGACTCCCCCGGCCTCGACTTCGGACCACTTCGCTGCCGACGGACGAGCCCGAAAAGGACCGCGACCACCAGTGCGCTAATCGCAAGCGCGAAGAGCATTCCGGAAGTCATGGGACAAGCTCCTTTTCTGCGGCGCTAGCCGGTTCTTTATTGGATCTTGCCGGCTGCGCACGGCGCGCGCCCGGGGTGCCTAACATCTTAGTTTAATGCATTTCTTTTGTCTCTGCTGGAGACACCAGCGCCTGGCGGCGATCCTTGCCTGCGAGTGCACACGCCCTTAGAATGCACTGCGCGACCGATTCCGCCGTAGGTGTCGCGCACGTGGCGGCATGCTTTCGTTTTCGCTCGCCGGCCATCGCGAACGTTGACAACAATTATCGACAACAAGCCCACATGAATCCTGACCATGTCTTCGAACGGCATCCTGGAGTCCGACGCCGCGTGCTAAGCGTGTTGCTGGCCGCGATCACCAGCACGGCAGGCGCGAATGCTGCCGCGGACGGCTTTTTTCGCGCCCCGACCGGACTCGGGGTCACCGTGGCGAGCGGAGATCAGACCACCCTCTATGGCCTTTCAACCTACTGGGATTCGGTGTGTACCTGCGCGCCGCTGGCGGAGCGCGGCCTCGACGTGCGCCTTTACGCCCAGGTCGCGTATTGGCGAGGCACCCAGCGTCCGAGCGATTTCCCGTCGCTCTGGGAGGGCAGCGTAACGCCCGCCCTGCGCTGGATGGGGCCTTCCGTCGGAGCGGCGAGAATCTTTACCGAGTTGGGCCTAGGCGTCAGTCTCATTTCCCAAACCCGAATCAACCGGGACCGTCAATTTGCGACCACATTCCAGTTCAACGAGCACTTCGGCGTCGGACTCGCCTTCGGCGAAAAGCGTCGCTACGAAGTGGCGGCCTATGTGCGGCACGTTTCCAACGGCAGCATCAAGCAGCAGAACGACGGCGAGACTTTCTTCGGCGGCGTCTTTCGCGTAGCGCTGGACTGACCAGAGAAACAGTACTCCCTGATATTCACGATCTCAGAACCTCGTACTGCAGCTGCTGTATCGGTCGCGGCAATTATCGCTGCGGCAGCGTGCTTCCAATAAAAAGCCCCGCCGAAGCGAGGCTTTAAACGCCACTGGATCCCCGCTTTCGCGGGGATGACCATTTCGTATCCGATCGCGAGCCGCGCTTCGCCGGCGCGCTCTCGGACGAAATGGTCACATGTCCATGTCGCCCATGCCACCCATGCCGCCCATTCCACCGCCACCGCCCATCGGCTTTTCGTCCTTCGGCGATTCCGCAACCATCGCCTCGGTCGTCAGCATCAGGCTGGCAACCGACGCGGCGTTCTG
>DASZZK010000361.1:0-4603 GCA_035544975.1 Casimicrobiaceae bacterium
GCTCGCGAGCTTGGCTTTGGCAACGCCGAGGCAAGACGTCTTGCGCTGGCGACGTTTTCGGGCGCGATCCGTCTGGCAGAACAGAGCGATTCCGAGCCGTCGCTACTGCGTGCCCAAGTGACATCGAAGGGTGGCACGACCGAGCGCGGCATTGCCGCGCTCGAGGAGGCCGGGGTCAAGGCCGCCGTGGCTGCGGCGGCAAGAGCGGCGCTTGCGCGCGCCGGCGAGCTCGGCGATCTCTTCGGCAGCGAGAGTTGAGCGGCAGCTCATGCTGAATCAGGCGCTGCGCTTTCTGATCGATACGGCGTTTGGCTTCCTCGTCTACGCCGCGCTGCTGCGGTTCATCATGCAATGGCTGCGAGCGCCGTTCAAGAATCCCATCGGTCAGGCGGTCACGGCGCTCACTGACTGGGCGGTAAAGCCGCTGCGCAGGCTGCTGCCCGGTTTTGGCGGTTACGACTGGGCGTCGCTCTTCTTTGCCTGGCTCGGACAGGTGCTCTGGCTCGCGGCACTCGCGGCGCTGGGAGGCGCGGAAATGACTGCCACCCTTGCCGGCTACCTGATGATTCTTGCGATCATCGAGTTGCTCAGGGCGTCGTTGTGGATCCTGATCGCTGCGGTATTCCTTCAGGCGATTCTGTCCTGGGTCGCTCCCGACGGCCCGCTTGCCGGCGTACTCAACGCGCTCACCTTTCGCGTTCTCGCTCCGATCCGGAGGGTGATCCCGCCCTTGGGCGGATCGGTCGATCTCTCGCCGTTGATCGTGATCGTGCTGGCACAGCTCGCGCTCATCCTGCCGGTGGCGTGGCTGGAACAGAGTCTCGCGCGACTCTTCCAGTGACCGCGCCGGCGTGGCGGCGCGACGCCGACGACGGGTCTGGACTCGCTAGGGCGTCCGGGCGAGCGCGTTGGCGAGCCGTACAAAGTCGCTGACGGCTAGCGTTTCGCCGCGCGCGCCGGGGGCGATGCCCTCGCGCTCGAGCTCTTCCGCGGTCGCCAGCAATTTCAGCGCGTTCTTCAGCGTCTTGCGACGCTGCCCGAACGCGGCGGCGACGACGCGCGCGAAAAGCGCTTCGTCATCGATTTTCGGCCGCCCTCGCTTGAGCGGCGTCAGGCGCGCAATCGCCGAATCGACCAGAGGCGTCGGCCGGAACGCACCGGGCGGCACGATGAACAGGCGCTCGATCTTGAAGCGGGTCTGCAGCATCACCGACAGTCTGCCGTAATCCGGCGTCGCTGGCGCGGCGGCCATGCGCTGCACGACTTCCCGCTGCAACATCACCGTCATGTCGCGCAAGTTCGCCTCGTAGTGCGCGAGGTGGAACAACATCGGCGACGAAATGTTGTAGGGCAGGTTGCCGATGACGCGCAACTCTCCCCCGAGCGTCGCGAAGTCGAAAGACAGCGCGTCGACGTTGTGCATCCGCAGCCGATCGGGAGTGAACTCGGCGCTCAAGCGGGCGGCGAGATCGCGATCGATTTCGATGACGGTGAGTCGCTCGACCCGATCGAGCAGTGGCCGTGTCAGCGCACCAAGCCCGGGACCGATCTCCACCACGTTGTCGTCGGGCGCGGGATCGACCGCCGCAATGATGCGGTCGACGTAGTGGCGATCGACGAGAAAGTTCTGGCCAAAGCGCTTGCGCGGCGGATGGCGGGCAGGAGTCACACGCGGGTCACGGGCGGAGCGTCGGTGCGCTTCGCGAGAGCTCGATGGCCAGCTCCACCGCCGCGAACAACGATCCCGGATCGGCGCTGCGCGCGCCGGCGCCGTCCGCGGCAAGGTCGAGCGCGGTGCCATGATCGACCGACGTGCGCACGATCGGAAGTCCGAGCGTCACGTTCACGCCGTGGCCGAAGCTCGCGTGCTTCAGCACCGGAAGCCCTTGATCGTGGTACATCGCGATCACGCAATCGAATTCGCTCGCTTTGGCCGGAACGAAGACCGTATCCGCGGGAAGCGGCCCTGCCACGTCGATGCCTTGCGCACGAAGCGCCTTCAGCGCCGGCGCGATGATCTCGATTTCCTCGCGGCCGAGATATCCGCCCTCGCCGGCGTGAGGGTTGAGTCCGCACACCGCGATGCGCGGCTTGGCAATACGGAACTTGGCCGCGAGCTCGTCGGCGACGATGCGCACCGTTCGTGTCAGCAATGCTTCGGTGATCGCCCCCGGCACCGCGTACAGGGGCAGGTGCGTGGTCGCCAACGCTACGCGCAACGGCCCATTCGCAGTGGCTCCGACCAGCAACATGACCACCGCGGCGCCGGTCCGCTCGGCCAGAAACTCGGTGTGGCCGCTAAACGCGAAGCCGGCGTCGTTGATCACGCTCTTTTGCACCGGCGCGGTGACCATGGCGGAGAATTCGCCGGCGAGACAACCGGTCAGCGCTGCATCCAGCGTCGCCAGCACCGCCTTGGCATTGGACGGGTTCAGGTGTCCGGGAACGGCGGGCGTGGCGAGGGGAAAATGCGCCACTTCGAAGGTTCCCGGCGCGGCGTCGCGCCCGCGGATATAGGGGACGATGCGCACGCCCGCGCGGAGCCGTCGGGCGCGATCGCGCAACAGCTCGATATCGCCGATGCCGATCAGGCGCGCCGGCCACCGGCGCTCGGCAAGCCGCACGCAGAGGTCGGGGCCGATGCCCGCGGGTTCGCCCAGGGTGACGGCGATGGGCGCGTTCATCGTGGAGTGGTCAGGTCAACGGCTCGACCGGGATGTCGGCTCCGTCGCCGAAGACCTCCACCTTGATATCCGCTGTCGCGGACACTCGTGCGCGCCCCCCACCTTCAGCGAGCACAATCCTCGCCTGCGCGAAACCTTCGAGCGGGCGTGACGGTGCGCCGAACAGCCACAGCGCGTCCAGCGGCTTGGCAACGTCGATCTCGCCGGTGTGCTGCACGACTGGCCCGAGCGGCAGCGCGTAGCCCTCGCGCCCGAACACCGGAAAACGGTCCAGCGTCGCGCGATAGCGGATCACCTGTCTGCCCGCAAGGCGCTTCCGGCTCGACAAGTCGTACCATGCGCCGGGAGGCAGCGCGACCTCGACCTCGCCGCCGGCGGCGACGATCGGCGCGACCAGCAGCGCGTCGCCGCACATGAACTGCGTCTCGTAGGTTCGCGTGAGCGCGTTCGCCGGGAAGGCGAGCGGCATCGCCCGCAGCACCGGCAGCCCGGTCGCGATTGCCTGCGCGATCACGCTCTTCAGATAGGGAAGCAAACGGTAACGGAATTCGATCCACTGTCGCGCGATCGCCTCGTTCTCCTCGCCGAATGCCCATGGCTCTCGGGCGCCGATGCCGTGCACCCGCATGTGCGAGCTGAACACGCTCATCTGCAGCCAGCGCAGGTACAGCTCCGCCGACGGCTGAACCGAACCGTAGAAGCCGCCGATGTCGCTGGCGTGATACGGCACGCCGCTCATACCCCACGACAGTCCGCCGCGGATGCTCGCGGCAAGGCCTTCCCAGTCGCTCTGCGGCTCGCCGCCCCACTGGATCGGGTATCGCTGGCTGCCGGTCCAGCCGGAGCGGGCCCAGACCATGGGCGGCGTTTCCTGGCTGCCGAATTTTTTGGTCGCGTCGTAGACGCAGCGGTTGTACAGCAAGGGATAGACGTTGTGCAGGCGCTTGCCCCGGTCGCCGTTGAACGCGACCGCGTCGTCGGGGACGTGCTCGCCGGAGTCACTCTTGATGACGTCGACGCCGGCTTCGAACAGCGACCGGTGCGCATCGCGCCACCACGCATACGCAGCAGGATTGGTGAAATCGACGAGGCCGCTTTCCGGCAGCGAGGTAAGCACGTCGC
The DNA here is from genome assembly GCA_035544975.1 of Casimicrobiaceae bacterium. Lineage (GTDB taxonomy): Bacteria > Pseudomonadota > Gammaproteobacteria > Burkholderiales > Casimicrobiaceae > PALSA-1003. The sequence goes on from DASZZK010000361.1 coordinate 3,807, forward strand.
CAAAGGGCGAGGTCTCGGGCGAGGTATCCCAGCCAAAGACATAGGGATCACCGTCTGCGGTCTTCAGCAGGTAGTGCTTGTTCGCGAGCTCCTGGAATAGCGGCGAATGAATGGATACGTAGGGATATTCCCATACGCACACCTTGAGCGAGCTTGCCTTGATCCTGGCCAGCACTGACGGCGGATCTCGAAAGCGCTGCGGGTCCCAGTGAAAGTCGAAACGCGTCTGGACATCCCATGCCGCGCGGCCGTCGAAGGTCAGCACGTCGCACGGAATGCGGCGCGCGCGAAGCTTGCCGGCGACTGCGACGGCTTCCTCGGGCGTTCGATAGTAGGCTTTGGAAACCCAGAGCCCCAGCCCCCACAGCGGGACATCCGGCGCGCGACCGGTGAGATGCGTGTAGCGATCGAGCACCTCCGCCGGATCGCGACCGGAAATCAGGAACAGGTCGAGAGCTTCATCGTCGACGACCGCGCAATAGGAACGGTGCGACCAATCCGGGTAGCCAACGCCGTGCGTCACCCGCCCGGGGGTGTTGATGAAGATGCCCCACGCTGTCTTGCCTGTGCCCGGACTCCAGCAGAATGGCACATTCTTGTACGAGAGCCCGGTGTTGACGCCAAGCGCGTCTTCCACCTGCGACTCGATCAATTGCCCGCGCTTGTTGAGCGGTCCGAATTTCTCGCCCAGCCCGTACACCGGCTCGCCGGAGCCGAGCGCGAAGGCGGCGAGCCATTGCTGGCCGGTACGCGCGCGGCCAATCACCGGCAGCCGCGTGAAACCGCGGAAGTGCTCA
>DASZZK010000362.1:0-1785 GCA_035544975.1 Casimicrobiaceae bacterium
AGCCCGCGCTCGACCGCCGCAAGAATAGGACCGACATGAAGATGCTCGTCGGTGGCGATGATCGCCGCCGTTACCTCGGGTCGCGCGAGCAGCTCCCGATAATCGGAGGTCACGAAATCGGCGCCTACCTTGTCCGCGACGAATTTGGCGCGATCCGGCTTGATCTCCGCGAGACCGATGAAGTCGACCTGTGCGTGTCGCGCCGCGACTTCTCCACGAAACAACCCGACCCGGCCGGCGCCGATGATGGCCAGACCGATGCGTTTGGGATTTTTTTTCACCGACGCACGCTCAAGCGACCGCGCGTACTTTCTTGGAATCGGCAAGCGGCAACGACACCGGCTGATTGGCCTCAGCCGAGAGGTCTGCCGCGATGTAAACCTCCATCACCATCCGCGCGTGCTCGGGCGTCACCAGCACGGGCTTGTCCAATGCGACTGCTTCCAGGAAATGGATCGTTTCGGCGGCCATCGGGCCGGCGTAAGTGTGATCCACCGCTTCTCCCGGCATCGTCGACATCGGCAGCACCATGCCGCTGGTCATGGTGTTCAGGACCACATCGCGATGGCTGTCGTCGACCATGACGGCGCCCTCGGTGCCGATGAATTCGATCCAGGTCGTCGAGAAATTGGGATAACCCGGTGGCAGAGTCCATCCCGCGCCGATCACGAACGACACGCCGCTATCCATTGTTACCGTGATCCATTGCGTGTCAGGAATGGGCGCGCCGGTGGTCTCGCGCATGGTGCCGAAATTAATCTGCGAATAGACCCGTATGGGCTTTGCCGGCTCCAGGCACCACAGCACGAAGTCCAGGTCGTGGGTCGCTTCCATCGCAGCCGGGGACAGTTTGATGCGGCCGCTGATTTTCTTGCCGAGGTTGCGGGTGATGTGGCGGCTCACCAGGGCGCTCACCGGCCGGCCGATGGAGCCATCACGAATCGATTTCCGGACGTAGGCGAACTTGGGGTTGAACCGCTGCGAGTAGCCGATGGTGAACTTGAGCTTGCGCTCGCGCGCCAGCGCGATGATCTCGTCGGCTTCGGAGAGTTCCAGGGCAATCGGCTTCTCGAGAAATACATGCTTGCCTGCGGCGAGGCAATCCCGCGCCATCGGGTAGTGTGTGGTCTCGGGTGTGGCCGAAACGTAGACCGCTTCGATCTCGGCGATGGAGAGCAGCTGACGATAATCGCTTACCGAAGTGCGGGCACCGGTTGCGTTGGCCACTTCGCCCAGGCGCTCGGGGCGGATCTCCGCCAGGTGCAGGTTTTTCACCAAAGGGTTCGCGGCGCAGGTCTGCGCGCGAATGCCGCCGCACCAGCCTGTGCCGATGATGCCGACGTCAATCTGTTTCATTTCGACTCCTCCTGACCGTCGACCGACGCTTCCGGAAGGCCGCTACGGCATGCCGCCCGCCGCAAGATACCGTACTCTCGAGCCTCTCATTAGAACACCGCGGATTGCGCGGCACCAATCGCGATTTGCTATGCTAGGCATACTGTCTCGGCATGCGTCGAGCTTGCACCGGCGCGTTTACCGACGCCTCGCTCAGCGGAAAGGAGCGAGGCGCGTCGGCGGCACATGCCGTTTTGTTATCGTTTGCGCCAGACCGACTGGGAAAGGTTCGAGCCCATGGAACTGCGCAGCATTCAATACTTCGTGCAGGTCGCGGATGAAGGATGCATCACCCGCACTGCGGACAAGATCGGCATCGCCCAGCCCGCGCTGACCCGGCACATCAAGCAACTCGAGGCAGAGTTGGGCACGCAGCTGCTGACGCGCTTG
>DASZZK010000363.1:0-5678 GCA_035544975.1 Casimicrobiaceae bacterium
GACGACAACCCGCTGAAAAATGCGCCGCACACGGCGGCGGCGTTGCTGACCAACGAATGGAACCACGGTTACAGCCGCGAGCAGGCGGCCTTTCCGGTGGCCAGCGTGAAAGCGAACAAGATCTGGCCATCGGTGGGCCGCGCCGACAACGTTTACGGCGACCGCAATCTGTTTTGCTCCTGCGTGCCCGTCGCGGAATACGCGTAGGTTGTTCGCCACGTGAAGGTTCTGGTCCTCGGCGCTGGCGTGATCGGAACCACGACCGCCTGGTTTCTTCGCGAGCGTGGGCACGACGTCACGGTCGTCGAGCGGCAGACCGCGGCGGCGCTGGAAACGTCGTTCGCGAACGGTGGGCAAATATCGGTCTCGCACGTCGAGCCCTGGGCCAACCCGGCGGCGCCTTTTCAGATTCTCAGGTGGCTGGGGCAGGCCGACGCGCCGCTGTTGTTCCGGCCGCGCCTGGACCTCCAGCAGTGGCGATGGGGCCTGCAGTTCCTCGTCGAGTGCCTGCCGTCGCGAACCCGGCGCAACATGCTGCAGATCCTGGCCATTAGCAAATATTCAGGAGAAGTGCTGCGCAATCTGCGCGCCGCGACCGGGATGCATTACGACGATCTGCAGCGAGGCATTCTGCAGATCTACACCGACCGCGCAGGCTTCGATGCCGCGGCGGAAGCGGCCGGGCTGGTGCGGCAGTACGGCATTGCGCGCGAAGTGAAAACCGCCGCGGAATGCATCGCGATCGAGCCTTCGCTTAAGGCGCGGCGCGACTGGATCGCCGGCGGCACCTACACTGCGAGCGACGAGACCGGTGACGCGAGAAAGTTCACGCAATCCCTGGCGGCGCTCGCGACGAAGCGCGGAGTCAGATTTCGCTACGGTGTGACGGTCGAATCGCTGCAGGTCGCCGGGGGTGTCGTAAGTGGCGTGCACACGAACGAGGAGCAGCACGGCAGGGGAGTGCTCGCCGCCGATGCCTACGTCGTGTGCCTCTCGAGTTACACGCCGAAGCTCCTCGCGCCAATCGGCATCCGCGCGCTGGTCTATCCGGCCAAGGGATATTCGGCGACGCTCAAGATTATCGACCCGGCCAAGGCGCCGACCGTCAGCATCACCGATGACGCCAAGAAAATCGTTTTTACGCGACTGGGCGACAGGCTGCGGGTAGCGGGCACGGCGGAGCTGTCCGGCTACAACCTCGAGCTCAATCGGGTGCGTTGCGAGGCGTTGACCCGGCGCGCGCACGAATGGTTCGGCGGCGCGATCGATACCAAACGTCCGAAGTACTGGACCGGATTGCGGCCGGCGACACCGTCGAATGTTCCGATCATCGGCCGCACACGCTATCGCAACCTGTATCTCAACACCGGTCATGGCACGCTCGGCTGGACGATGAGCTGCGGATCCGGTAAGGCGGTTGCGGATCTCGTTTCCGGCCGCAAGCCGGAGGTTGATTTCGCGTTCTTAGGCGGCTAAAGCGCTGCGCAACGATCGCGCGTCGTCACGTCGAAGCTCAAGTGCGGATCAGCTTCCGTGCGTCAGCACCCAGATGACCGCCGCCAGCCAGGCCAGGACCGCGCCTTGCAGATGATGGTCGGTGAGCATGAGCCGGCTCGGATCCTCGGCGGCGTGCTGCCGGTCGAGGAGGTACAGATAACGAAACAAGCCGTAGGTGACGATTGGCACCGTGTACACGAGGTTCGCGCTCCCGTGCAACGCGATCGTTTGCGGGCTGATGGTGTAAAGGCTGTATGAGATCAGCGTTCCACTGACGCATACCGTAATGAGCCGGTCCAGGAGCGCCGGAGAATATTCGGCCAGCACGGTGCGTCCCGACTCGACTGTGAGCGCCGCAAGTTCGGCGCGACGTTTGCCGAACCCCAGCAACAGCGTCAGCATCAGGCCACACATCAACAGCCACGGCGACGGCGGGATGCCCACGCCGAGCGTGCCGGCGAGCAGTCGCAGCAGGAAACCGAGCGCGACCGCGATCACGTCGATGATCACCATCCGTTTGAGGCCCAGCGAGTACGCCGCGTTCAGGATCAAATACGCGACAAGGATCGCCACCAGCTCGATGCTGACCCACGCTCCCAACGCAAAAGCCGCCAACGCAAGGACAACAGACATCGAAACCGAAGCCGCAAGCGAGACCCGGCCGGCGGCAATGGGCCGGTCGCGCTTCAGAGGGTGCACGCGGTCGGCATCGCGATCGACCCAGTCGTTGCCGATATACACCGCACTCGCAAGGAAGCAGAAGGCGACAAACGCGGCCGCGACCTGTGCCGCAAGCATCGGCTGATGCCACACGTGACCAAATAGGAAGCCCGCCCATACGAAGGCGTTCTTTATCCACTGCTGCGTTCGCAGTGCCCGCCAATAATGCATAATCTTCCCCGTATCGGATCTCATTCCAGACGCCGCGCCGCACTTCTTCCGGCAACATCATCGGCGCTCTGCATCGACCCCGTGCCATCATGCCTGAGCGGACACGATTCGCAACCTTGCTCGCGTTCGTTCTGATCGGCATCGGAGCGTGGCGGGTGTATGCGGTGGTAGGCGCCGCGCCGGTTCTGGGCTACGCCAATCAATTCGACATGGGACGGATCTCCGCCTGCGTTGGTCTGTGGCCCGACTTGTCGCCAGCCGCACGGCTGCAGGCCCACCCCGAGGCGCCGATCGCGCGCTACGTGGGCGGTGAGCGCCTGCCCGAGGGATGCTACTGGAGCAGCGAGCTCCTCTTCGTGGCGCCCATCGCCGCGATCCTGGCAGAGGGCGAGACGGTCGACCTTCGCGTCATCGGCGCCATCAAGGCCGTGATGCTGGTCGCGGTGGCGTTGGCGCTGGGCGCCATGCTGCGTCGGCGGCCGGCCTTTGCGCTGGTCCACGCTGTCGTATTCGCGCTCGTCCTATGCGATCCCATCGTTACCTTGTGGCTCAACACCCTGTACACCGAATTTGCCGCTATCCTTTTCGCGTATGCGAGCGTCGTCGTGTTGGTTGCCATCGGAGCGCGTGCGACGGCATCGAATACGCCTTCGTCGACCGAAGTTGCCGCGCTGGCGATAAGCTTGATCGGTCTCGGACTGTCGCGGCAGCAGCACTTATGGCTGCCGGCGCTGCTCATCTTCCCGCTGGTGATCTCCTTGTGGGCGCGCGCTCGCCACAGCGCGTTGTTGCTCATCGCGGTGGCAGGCGCAGTCGCCCTTGCGCAAGCCGAGCTCATCGGTCGCCATTCAAGCATCGCCCAGGCGAACAACGCCGATGTCGTCCTGGGCGCGATCCTTCCCGCGTCCAAAGACGAAGCGATGACGGCCAAGCGACTGGGTCTGCCGGATCGCTGTCTACGCTCGGTGGGCGCCACCTGGTACGAGCCTATGGGCGAGGCGCTCAAGTCGACGTGCCCGGAAGCGCTGGTGATGCCAAGACGCCGTCTTGCGAGCTTGGTCGCGACCGAGCCTGCGACACTGCTGCGCGCCACGCTGCGTGCGCTTCCGCAACTGCAGGATTGGCGGCTGGGTTATCTTGGCAGCGTCGAGGGTTTGCGATACGCCGGCAGCAATTCGGTGCGCGCCGTGGCGGGCGCGCCCGCGAGCAGCATCGGCACCGTGCTTGCCGGGATTCCATCGTCGGTATTCCTGCAGATGCTCGCCGCGTCGGCCGCGATCTTCCTGGTAAGCGCCGTCGCTTGCGTTGTAGCCGGCGTGTCCGGCCGAAGCTCGCCGCTCGCCTTGACTTTGTACGCGCTCACGGGCATCGCGTGGTACGCGGTCATGACCTCCATTTTCGGCGACGGCTACGTCGAGCTGGCGCGCCACGCGCAGCTCGCCAGCGTGGCGTTGTATGCGGCGGCCGTGGTGCTGGCGGCAGCGGTCTTTGCGCCGCTGCTTCGGATATTCGGCGTCGCGAACGGACGCGCGATCGTGGCTGCGGCAGCGTTTGCCGTGCTTGCGATCGGGGTCGCAATCCTTGCTCAGACGCCGTTGCGTTACGCCATGAGCGTTACCCCCATGGCGTTCGGCGTGGTCGATCGCCCGCGTCAAAGTAAAGTCGCGGGCGGCGATGTCGAATGGTCCGGCTGGGCAATCGATCCGCAAGGGGTCGCGCGTGTGGAGTTGCTTGTCGACGGCGTCGCCTTTCCCGCGCGTTACGGTCTGCCGTACCGAGGCGCGCACGATGAGCCACTGACGCTTTACTTCCCGGCCTATCCGAACACGGCCAACGCTGGCTTTGCGGGAGAGCTTCCTGCGCAGGCGCTCGCGCGCGGCGGCGCCGAAGTGCGCACCGTCGTGGTCAACGCGGCGGGAACACGCACCGAGATCGATCGCAGGCAACTGGTCACGGAAGCGCGCTGAATGCGAACCGTCGGATGGCGTACCGTGGTGCTCGTGTTGGCGCCCTTCGCCGTATGCGCGCTGGTCTACTTGCCGACCCTCCCCGGCGCTTTGCTGAGCGATGATTACGCGGTGCTCGCAGCCGTGTCGGATTGGTCGCGGGAAGGACACCTCCTGCAAGCGCTCCTCTCCAAGTTTCACTCCGGGCTTGACTCGCCGAGTTTTTATTACCGACCGCTTTCGATGGCGAGCTTTGGCGCCAATTTCGCGCTGTCAGGAGCCTATCCTTTGGGGTGGCGGCTGACCAATCTGGCCTTGCATCTGGTCAGCGGCGCGCTGGTGTTTGCAATCGCCCGACGATTTTCCCTCGAGGACGGGAGCGAGCGGTCGAACATCGGCCCGGCGATCGCCGCGGCGGTATTCCTGCTGTTTCCCACCAGTCCCGAAGCGGTTGCATGGGTTTCGGGGCGCTACGATCTTCTCGCGCTGTTGTTCATGCTGGCGACGCTCGCCTTTTTTCAGCGGGCAGCGCGATGGTACGACGCTTTAGGCGCGGCGGCTCTGTTGACCGCGGCATGCGCATTGGCGAGCAAGGAATCGGCCGCGTTGTTGCCGGCTTTGGTCTTGGCCGTCGCCATCGCGCGCCGCGCAGCGAGATCGCACGCAGCGACGATAAGTATTTTTCGCATTTTCATCCTGGGCGCGCGTGACGCGGCGCCGTGGCTCGTGCTGGGCATCGCCTACTTCGCCATGCGGGCGGCGATTTTCGGCAGCCCTTTTCAGGTGTATGCCGGAACGTCGCCACTCAACGCGCTGGCGAGCGGCGCATGGATGCGGGCGATGAGCTCGGTCGGCGCCTGGGTGGACGCGACGCTGCCGCTGCCGTTCGCGCGCGCACTGTTCCTGATGGCGATCGTGGTGCTGCTCGCACTCGGCACGGCCGCTTGCTGGAGGCACCGCGCATCGCGCGCGAGCTGGCTCGCCGTCGCAATCTCAGCGCTTCTTTCCATCGCTTTGCTGCTGCCTCACCTGTCCGAACTTGCCGCGAATGGGGAGCAGGGGAGGCTGTTCTACACCACGTCGGCGCTGCTCGCGTTGCTGGTGGGTCTCGCCCTTTCGGCGACCGTGGCGCGCGCTCGCGCCACATCGAAACGCGGGCGACCGTGGCAACGCGCGACGGCGCTGGGCGCAAGTCTCGTGTTGATCATTGCCGAGCTTTTGCTGCTGCGCGCGACGGTCGCGCCGTGGAGTGTCGCCGGCGCGCAGGCGCGCGCGCTCATCGTCGCGTTGCCCGGCATTGCGGGCGAAGTTCCCGAAGCCGGCTATGGTTTCGTGCTGGTGCCG
>DASZZK010000364.1:0-6815 GCA_035544975.1 Casimicrobiaceae bacterium
ATTCTCGCCGGGTTCGGATTGACGCCTAACGCCATGGCCGTCGCGCCAGTCGCCACCGAAGCGAAGAAGCCGATGGTGATCATGAACGCCGCCACGTCGGTCATCACCACCCGCTCGCCTTATATCGTTCGCGTGTCGCACACGCTCCCGCAGGACACGCAGCCGATGGCGCAGTGGGCGGCGAAGAACGGCATCAAGAGGGTATTCACCCTCGTTTCCGACTTCGGCCCGGGACAGGACGCCGAGGCAGCGTTCATCAAGGCGTTCAAGGCAGCCGGTGGGGAGGTCGTCGAGAGCGTGAGAACCCCTCTTGCGAATCCAGATTTCGCTCCGTTCGTCCAGCGCATTAAGGACGCCAAACCCGAAGCGGTGTTCGTCTTTCTTCCGCCGGGAAGCCAGACCATCGCCTTTATCAAGGGCTACGAGGAGCGCGGACTCAAGGCCGCGGGCATCAAGATTATCGCCACTGGCGACCTGACCGACGACGGCACCCTGCAGGCGATGGGCGATGGCACGATTGGCATCGTCACCAGCTTCCACTATTCGGCGGCGCACGACTCCCCGGAGAACAAGGCGTTCCTGAAGGCATACGCGGAGACCAACGGCACGCGGCTGCGCCCCAACTTCATGGCATGCGCCGGCTACGACGGCATGGCGGCAATCGCCGAAGCGCTGAAAAAGACTCAGGGCTCCACCGACCCCGAAAAGCTTTTAAGCGCGTTCAAGGGTATGAAATTGATGAGCCCGCGCGGCCCGATCATGATCGACCCCGAGACCCGCGACATCGTGCAGACCGTGTACATCCGGCGCGTCGAAAAGCTCAATGGGATCCTCTATAACGTTGAATTCGATAAGTTTCCCGAGGTCCGCGATCCCGGGAAATAAAGGCTGAAAGCATTGCCGGAGGGGCTTGACAAAGATCATTCCTGGCTATATTATTCATGTATGAACAAAAAAGCCACCCGCCTTCGTGAGGTGCCGGCCGCTGCTGACGAGACGATGTTCCTGCTCATGCATGCGGCGGGAACCATCGAGAAGCGGCTGGAGGACGCGCTGGGGACGGTCGGACTGTCGCTGGCCAAATTCGGCGCGTTGACCTTCCTCGTTCGCGCCGGCGAGCCTTTGAGCCTCTCCGAGTGTGCCGCCAAGATGACGTGCGTTCGATCCAACATTACGCAACTGGTCGACCGTCTCGAATCCGATGGGCTGGTCCGACGCGTCGACCATCCCTCCGACCGCCGCGGCGTGATGGCAGCGGCGACCCCCTTGGGGATCGAGCGCCAAGCCGCCGGGGCCAAGCTGGTGGACGGGGTCAAGAGCCAGTTTGCGCGTACGTTGTCCGGCATCGATCGCGGTGAGCTCGCTCGCGCGCTCAGCGCCATTAAGTAGTTTTTTTGGCCAATTGCTACAGATATGAATTATGCAGCGATGAATGTAAGTGCCCGGCCGCAATGTGCGCATCGACCTTCACCGATTTTGTAACCGATCCGTCATGAAAGGAATGCACCATGAAAAACATCTTGTTGATTCTCGGTAGTCCGCGCGACCGCGCCTCCTATTCGCACCAAATTGGCCGGCGCATCGTTGACGATCTGAAGTCGCGCTATCCATCCGCGAATGTCGTCGTGCGGAACTTAGTCAAGGAAGCCTTGCCCGACGTGGGGGAAGGGTTCGTCACGGGCAGGGTGCTGAGCGGAGACAAGCGCAGCGCCGCGGAAACGGCGGCCCTCGCGCTGTCGGACGTATTGGTCGGCGAGCTGATGGCCGCCGATGTTCTCGTTCTCGCGACACCGATGCATAACTTCGGCGTTTCCGCATCGGTGAAGGCGTGGATCGATCATATCGTGAGGCCAGGTGTCACGTTTTCGTATTCCGAGAAGGGGCCGCTGGGACTGGTCCCGGGCAAGAAAGTCATCCTGGTGCTTGCCCGTGGCGGTATCTATACCGAGGGGCCGATGAAGGGGTACGACTTCCAGGAGCCCTATTTGCGCGCGGTGCTCGGGCTCCTCGGCATGACCGATGTCGAGGTCATTCGAATCGAGGGTGTCGCGATGGGCGACGACGCGGTGCGAAATGCGGTGACGTCGGCCAAGGCGCAGGCAGATGGCGTGGTGCGCGCGATCGTATCGGACTCATCGGTACCGGTTTTGGCCCAAGCGGCCTGACAATGCGAGCCGTTCGACCCTTTGGATTTTCCCGGGCGCGCGGTGCGCTGCCCTATCGCAGAAGTATCGAACCACCTCGAGGTGCATCGCGATGAATTCGACAACGGACGTGACTACGGCGCGGGCAAACAAAAAGAGAAGCGTGGGACTGCGTCGCGCGAGCAGTCTCTTGGGCGGTGCACTCCTCGGGACGTCGATCGTGACTCCGATTCTGGCCGGCGGCAATGCGGTGGACGGCGACGCATTTGTCATATTGCTTTCCGGCATGCTGGCCCTGGCGGGCATTGTTGTGCAAGTCGCAGGCTCGGGAGGAACCGCACACGCCCGTGCGACGGCCTCGATGTCGTCGATGCGCGCCCCGGTCCATTCCCAAACTGCGCGCGTGAGCCGCGATTCAAGCACGGACGCGCGCATGCTCGTGTAAAATTCCCACACCGGTCCGATAACATCACAACCGGATCTCGGTATCGCAGTCGATTTCGTCGCTTTGCAGCACTACCTCGACCCGCGACGAACGCAGCGGTCGGTCTCGCGCACAAAGACGGAGCGTAACGAAGTGATCATCTATCGCAGTGCAATTTTGGCACTGGGCCTCGGCTTGATGCTCGCCGGATGCATGGTCGGCCCCGATTTCCGCCGGCCGGAACCGCCCACGACTGGCCGCTACACCGAGACGCCGATGCCCGAGCAGACCGCCGCTGCGCCGGGCAGAGGCGGCGAAGCGCAGCGCTTCGTTGCGGACCGGGACCTCTCCGCGCAATGGTGGACGCTGTTCAACTCCGACCCGCTGGACCGGCTCGTCCGCGACGCGCTGGCGGAGAACCCGACGCTGGCGGCGGCCCAGGCAACGCTCTCTCAGGCGCGTGAAAATCTGGCCGCGGAAAGGGGTGCGCTGTTGTTTCCGCGGGTCGACGGCAACCTCTCCGCCACTCGCCAAAAAATCACCGGCGCGTCGTTTGGCCAGCCCGGAGCGCCCGCCAGCATCTTCAATCTCTATAACGCCTCGGTGAACGTTTCCTACGCGCTGGACGCGTTTGGCGGCAACCGCCGCGAGCTCGAAGGCTTCGAGGCGCTGGTCGACTATCAGCGCTTTCAGTTCGAGGGCGCGAGGCTTTCCCTGACCGCGAATGTCGTCACCACCGCGATTCGCGAGGCGCAGTTGCGCGCGCAACTCAAGGCGACGCAGGAAATCCTCGCCGCCGAGCTAAAGCAGGTCGAGTTGATCGAAAAGCAGTTCGAGCTCGGCGCGGTGGCGCGACTGACGCTGACGACGCAGCGCACCCAGGTCGAGCGGACGCGGACATTGGTGCCGCCGCTGGAGCGCGACCTCGCGAAAACACGCCACCAGCTTGCGGTCCTGTCAGGCAAGCTGCCCAGCGAAGCGACGTTGCCCGAATTCGATCTCGACGCCATCGTCCTGCCGCAGGAGCTGCCTATCAGCGTTCCCTCGGCGCTGACCCGGCAGCGTCCCGACGTGCAGGCGGCCGAAGCGCTGCTGCATCAGGCGAGCGCGCAGATCGGCGTCGCGACGGCGAACGAGTATCCGAAGATCAACCTGACCGGGAGCATCGGCCTCCAGTCGCTGCAATTGCACAGCCTATTCGCGGGTCCGGCCGTATGGAGCATCGGCGCGGGGCTGCTGCAGCCGCTATTCCATGGTGGCGAGCTCGAGGCGCGCCGCCGGGCCGCGGTCGCGGCTTACGAACAGGCCGATGCGCAATATCGGCAGACCGTGCTGCTGGCGTTTCAAAACGTCGCCGACGCGCTGCGCGCCCTGGAGGCGGATGCTCGCGCGCTCAAGGCGCAGGCCGATGCAACCGCGTTCGCCCGCGAGACTCTGAATCTCACAACGCGTCAATATCAACTCGGCGGCAGCAGCATCATCGCCCTGCTGATCGCCCAGCAGCAGTTTCAGCAGGAGCGACTCAACCTCGTCGCCGCGCAGTCGGCGCGCTATGCCGACACGGCAGCGCTGTTCCAGGCGCTTGGCGGCGGTTGGTGGAATCGCGACCCGCAGGCCGCGGCAAGCTCCGGTTCCCAAGTTCAATAGCGCTTCGCGGTTGAGCAATCGAATTACCTAGATCAGGAAAATGAAATGAAAAAGCGCATGACCATCATGCTCATCGCCGTCGGCCTGCTCATTGGAGGCCTGGTGGGATACAACTACTTCAAGGGTTACATGATGCAGAAGTACATGGGCAAAGGGCCGCAGCCTCCGGCGACGGTCAGTGCCATGAAGGCCGAATATCAGCTTTGGCAGCCGCAGCTGAACGCGGTGGGAACGCTGCGCGCGGTACGCGGCGTGGACGTCACGACCGAGGTTGCCGGCCTGGTGCGCAGCATCAACTTCAAGTCGGGCGACGAGGTCAAGGCCGGTCAGGTGCTCGCGCAATTGAACGCCGACTCGGACGTCGCGCAGCTTCACTCGCTGGAGGCGGCGGCCGAGCTCGCGTCCACCGTCTATGAGCGCGACAAGGCGCAATTGGCGGCGGAAGTGATCAGCAAGGCGCAGGTCGACACCGACGCTGGAGACCTGAAGAGCAAGCGGGCGCAGGTCGCGCAGCAGCAGGCGGTGGTGGAAAAGAAGACCTTGCGGGCGCCGTTCGCCGGCAAGCTCGGCATCAGCATCATCAATCCCGGGCAATACCTGAATCCGGCCGACAAGCTGGTCACCTTGCAGACCATCGATCCCATTTACGTCGACTTCTATCTGCCGCAGCAACAGTTGCCGCAGGTCGCGATCGGCCAGATGGTGACGCTGACGACCGATACCTACAAGGACGTCGTCTTCACCGGGAAGATCAACGCGATCAATCCCAAGATCGATACCAACACCCGCAACGTTCAGGTCGAGGCCACAATCCCCAACGCCAAGCGACAGCTCCTGCCCGGGATGTTCGCCAACGTCAGGGTCAACTCGGGCGAGGAAAATCGCTATATCACGCTTCCGCAGACCGCGATCACCTTCAATCCCTACGGCGACACGGTGTTCGTGGTGAAGCCATCGGACAAGAAGGAAGACAAGGACGAAAAGGGCAACGCGCGCCTGCTCGCGCAGCAGGTGTTCGTCACCACCGGCCCGACGCGCGGCGATCAGGTCGCGATCATGAAAGGCATCGAGCCCGGGACCGAAGTGGTGACCAGCGGCCAGGTGAAACTCAAGAACGGCACGCCGCTGGTCGTGGACAACAAGGTGCAGCCGTCGAACAGCCCCAATCCGAAGCCGCAGGAAAAATGAGCCAGCGCACATGAACTTTACCGATCTTTTCATTCGCAAGCCGGTGCTTGCGATGACCATCAGCCTGCTGATCCTGGTGCTGGGCGTGCGCTCGCTGACGAGCCTGCCCGTTCGTCAGTATCCCAAGACCCAGAATGCGGTCGTGACCGCCAGTACTACCTACTACGGCGCCGACGCGCAAACCGTTGCCGGCTTTATTACCCAGCCTCTGGAGGGTGCGATCGCGCAGGCGCAGGGTATCGACTATCTGTCGTCGACGAGCACCTCGGGCACATCGTCGATCACCGCGACCCTGCGTCTGAACTACGACGCCAACCGAGCGCTGACCGAAATCAACACCCAGGTCAACTCGGTGCGCAACCAATTGCCGCCGGAGGCGCAGCAGCCGGTGCTGACGGTGCAGGTCGGGCAAACGATCGACGCCATGTACATGGGCTTCTTCAGCGATGTCCTGCCCAACAACAACGTCACCGATTACCTGGTCCGTATCGTCAAGCCCAAGCTCGATTCGATCGAGGGCGTGCAGACGGCCGAGATTCTGGGCGCCCGGACCTTCGCGCTGCGTGCCTGGCTCGATCCGGCGCGGCTGGCCGCGTACGGTGTTACCGCAACCGATGTGCGCGCCGCCCTCAGCAGCAACAACTATCTGGCCGCGCTCGGCACGACCAAGGGTCAGATGGTCAGCGTCGATTTGACCGCTGGGACGAACCTGCACTCGGTCGACGAATTCAAGAAGCTCGCCGTCAAGCAGAAAGACGGCGCAATCGTGCGCCTGGAAGACGTCGCGACGGTTACGCTCGGAGCCGAGAACTATGATTTCACGACCGCGTTCGGCGGCCGCAACGCCGTGTTCATCGGCATCAAGGTCGCTCCCGACGCCAACGTGCTCGACGTCGCGAAGCGCGTGCGAGCGGTGTTCCCCGACATCCAGGCGCAGATGCCCAACGGGGTAACCGGTGAAATCGTCTACGACGGGACAAAATTCATCAGCAGCTCGATCGACGAGGTGGAGAAGACGCTGATCCAGTCGCTGGTCATCGTCGCCATCGTGATTTTTCTGTTCCTCGGCAGCCTGCGCGCGGTGGTAATCCCGCTGATTGCCATGCCGCTTTCGCTGGTCGGCACGTTCTTCGTCATGCTCATGCTGGGCTATTCGGTCAACCTCCTAACGCTGCTCGCGCTGGTGCTCGCCATCGGTCTAGTGGTCGACGATGCAATTATCGTGGTCGAGAATGTCGACCGGCATATGAAAGAAGGCCTGTCACCGATGGAGGCCTCACTGACGGCCGCGCGCGAGCTGGGCGGCCCGATCATCGCGATGACCATCGTTCTGGTCGCCGTGTACGTGCCGATCGGCTTTCAGGGCGGCATTACCGGAGCGCTCTTCACCGAGTTCGCGTTCTCGCTCGCCG